>NZ_JBXUOV010000201.1:0-9872 GCF_057196585.1 Micromonospora sp. ATLC20 | reverse complement strand
GGCAGCAGGGCGTGGTTGTGGGGCGGGCCGGCGCGGCCGCCGCCCCGCCCCCCGCGGCCGCCCGGCCCCCCGACGACCCACCCGAGTGGCTGCCCGCGGCGGCCGCCCCCCTCGCCGACATCCATGCCGAAGCTCATGCCACCTGGGAGGTGCGTCTCTTTGCGTCCTGACACCCTTGCGTCCGAGGCCGACCGGAATCCCGCCCCGCACGACGAGACCGTTCCGCACACCCACCCTGAACCGGGGGTGGACCCGCATCCGCCGCTGGCACTCCCCGGCCGGGCGCTGCGCGTCGGCATCGGCGGGCCGGTCGGGTCCGGCAAGACCGCACTGGTGGCGGCCCTGTGCCGGGCGTTCGCCGGGGAGCTGCGACTCGGCGTGGTCACAAACGACATCTACACGACCGAGGACGCCGACTTCCTCAAGCGGGCCGGTGTGCTGGACCCGGCCCGGATCCGCGCCGTGGAGACCGGCTGCTGCCCGCACACCGCCATCCGGGACGACATCGGGGCCAACCTCGACGCCGTGGACGAGCTGGCCGAGGTGGTCGGCCCGCTGGATCTGGTGCTTGTCGAGAGCGGCGGGGACAACCTGACCGCCACGTTCAGCCGGGGTCTGGTGGACCGGCAGATCTTCGTGGTCGACGTGGCCGGCGGAGACAAGGTGCCGCGCAAGGGCGGACCCGGTGTGACGTCCGCCGACCTGCTCGTGATCAACAAGACCGACCTGGCCCCGATGGTGGGCGCGGACCTGGCGGTCATGGACCGGGACGCGCGGGCCCGGCGCGGCGACCTGCCGACCGTGTTCCTGTCGATCGTCGGCGACCCGGCGGCGGGGCAGGTCGCCGACTGGATCCGCCACGAACTGGCCCACCACGCGGCAGCGCATCCGGTCGCCGCGCGGGTCGGCCCGGCCTGATGCGCGCGTACGCCCGGCTGATGGCCCGGGCCGATGGCCGGGGCGGCACGGTCCTCGCCGAGCTGCGCGGCGAGACGCTGCTGCTGCTGCGACAGACGCCCGGCACCGGTCGTGTCGCGACCGTGTACGTCGTCGGCGGGGCGGCCGGCCCGCTCGCCGGCGACGACCTGCGGCTGGAGATCGACGTGGGACCGGGGGCGGCGGTGCGGGTACACACCGTCGCCGCCTCGGTCGCCCTGCCCGGCCGGCCCGGCGTCGCGTCGCGAATGGCGGTCCGTGCGGTGGTGCACGACGGCGGCGCACTGCACTGGTTGCCCGAGCAACTGGTGGCGGCGGCCGGCTGCGCCCACCTCGCCGAGTCCCGCGTCGAGCTGGCCGCCGGGGCGAGGCTGACCTGGCGCGACGAGGTGATCTGCGGCCGGTACGGCGAGGCGCCGGGCAGCGCTGTCGTCCACACCCGGGTCGACTACGACGGCCGGCCGCTCCTGCGCCAGTCGCTGGCAGTGGGACCGGACGCGCCCGGCTGGTCCGGCCCCGCGGTGCTCGGCGACGCGCCGGCCACCGGGTCGCTGCTGGTGGTGGACCCGTCGCTGACCCACGAGACCGCGATGGTCGAGGGTACCGTCGCCCGGCTGCCCCTGGCAGGTGGTCCGGCGACACTGTGGACCGCCACCGCTCCCGACGCGCACACGCTGCGCGCCCACCTCGACGGCGAGCCGCTGCTCACCGAGGTGTAGTGAGGCGAAGGCCGGCCGCCTCGACGTGGTCGCGGCGACCCGCCGGATCGAGCCGGGCGATCAGGTCGGCGAGCTGGCCGAGCAGGACGGTGTCGGCCGGGACGCCCGCCTCGGCGAGGCTGGTCCGGACCCGCTCGTCGAGGCGGGCGTGCTCGCGGCGGCCCCGGGCGGTCAGATAGGCCCGGATACGCCGGCGGTCCAGCGGGTCGATCCGCCGGAACACCAGGTTACGGTCGACGAGCTGGTCGACCAGCTTGGTGAGGGTCCCCGGCGGCAACGACGCCTCGGCGGACACCTCGCTCATCGGATGGCCCTGACCGTCGGCGAGCAGGCAGAGCACGCGCCACGCCTCGGTGGTCAGGTCGTCGTCGGCCAGAACGGCGGCCAACCGGCGGGAGAGCAGGCGTTCGGCGCGGGTGAGCGAGCGCAGCAGATCGGCTGGCGCCCCGGGCACGTCTGACATGGAACTCCCTGGGCCGGTGGCCCTGTCATGGTAGCGACTCGTCCCGGTCCGTGGAGAGCTGTGGTTTTCCCACGTCGGCCGGGCAATCATGGGCTCATGTCCGCGCCGGCACCGCCGTGGCTCACAGTCGATCGGGCCGTGGTCGGCATCGCGCTGGTGTACCCGATGCGCGGGCCGGCGGGAATGTTCGGCCCGACCTGCGAACTCTGTGCCCAGCTCGCGGTCGAGGAGATCAACGCCTCCGGCGGGGTGCTGGGCCGCGAGGTGCGGCTGGTGCCGGTCGACGGTGGCGCCCCGCCGGCCGAGGTGGCCGCCCAGGTGGAGGCGCTGGTGTCGGTGGGCGCCGTGCAGGGCGTGACCGGCTGGCACATCTCCTCGGTGCGGCAGGCGCTCGCGCCCCGGGTCGCGCACCGCGTGCCGTACGTCTACACCGCCCTGTACGAGGGCGGTGAGCGTACCGAGGGGGTCTATCTGACCAGCGAGACGCCGGACGCCCAGCTGTGGCCGGCGATGCGGCTGCTCGCGGGGGAGCGGGGCGTGCGCCGCTGGTTCGTGGTCGGCAACGACTACGTGTGGCCCCGGCACACCGCGCGGGCGGCTCAGCGGTACGCGTTGCGCGGTGGTGGCCGCGTGGTGGGGCAGGCGTTCCTGCCGTTGGAGACGCACGACTTCGACGACGTGTTGCGCCGGATCGAGCGCAGCGAGGCCGATGCCGTGGTGATGCTGCTCGTCGGCGCGGACGCGGTGCGGTTCAACCGGGCGTTCGCGCGTGCCGCGATGGACCAGCGCTGCCTGCGGCTGAGCACCCTGATGGACGAGAACATGCTGCTGGCCAGCGGGGCGGGCGCGACGCGGCGCCTCTACAGCACGGCGGGTTTCTTCGCCGGCCTCGTGACGCAGGAGAACCTCGACTTCCACGGCGAGTTCGCCCACCGGTTCGGGGTGGAGGCGCCGCCGCTGGGCAGCCTGGGGGAGTCCTGCTACGAGGGCGTGATGCTGCTCGCCGCCCTGATCGGGCAGGCCCGCACCCTCGACGTGCGGGCGATCGAGACGGCTGCCGACACGGTGGCGTACCACGGGCCGCGCGGTCGGCTGCAGCTGCGTCGGCGGCACGTGCGTCAGCGGATCTACCTCGCCGAGGCCGACGGCCTGGACTTCACAGTGCTCGCCCAGATCTGACCGTCCGATGCGGACCCTTGACACGTCCACCCGGCCCGGCCCTAAGATGCTTCCTGCGTGAAGTATCTACCCCGACGGGTGGATACCGCGAATCTATGTCCACCGTCGGCGGAATTTGTCCGCCGACCATTGTGGTGGCAATTCTTCATCGCTTCGACCGCGGCTGAAACCGTCTTGCATCAGACGGTCTCGGTCGTTGTGGCGTGCGCTCTCTCCACCGGCGCGGGAAACAGTCAATTAAGGGCGGGGAAACGTTAACGCAATCATGCCGGTCGACGCTTTGCGTGCCCGTAACCGACGCGATGACCATGGCCGACGTCCACCCGCCGGCCTCGGCATCGCCGACTCCACCGGACCGCACCGACCGTCCTTTCGCTACTTGAGTGCACCGCAGGGAGATTAGATGTCAGTTCTTCGGAGCCGCCGCATCCTGGCGGGTGCCATGACCCTCGTCGCCGCGGCGGCCATGACCGCGTGCGGCAGTAAGACCAGCGACGAGGGCGGCGCGGCCGGTGTCACCGCCGACGTCTCCGGCGACACCGTCAAGGTGGGCCTGCTCAACTCGCTCTCCGGCACCATGGCGATCAGCGAGGTCACCGTCCGCGACTCCATCATGCTCGCCGTCGAGGAGATCAACGCGGCCGGCGGCGTCCTCGGCAAGAAGATCCAGCCGGTAGGGGAGGATGGCGCCTCGGACTGGCCCACCTTCGCGGAGAAGGCCGAGAAGCTGATCTCCGAGGACCGGGTGGCGGCCGTCTTCGGCTGCTGGACGTCGGCCAGCCGCAAGGCGGTCAAGCCGGTGTTCGAGAAGAACAAGGCGCTGCTGTTCTACCCGGTGCAGTACGAGGGTCTGGAACAGTCGCCCTACATCTTCTACACCGGCGCGACGACCAACCAGCAGATCGTCCCCGGGCTCGACTACCTCAAGGCCCAGGGAACGAAATCGGTCTACCTGGTCGGCAGCGACTACGTCTTCCCGCGGACGGCGAACAAAATCATCAAGGCGTACGCGGCGGCGAACGGGATGACAGTGGTCGGTGAGGATTACGCGCCGCTCGGTTCCACCGAATTCGGCACGATCGTCAACAAGGTCAAATCGTCCGGCGCGAAGGCCGTCTTCAACACCCTCAACGGCGACAGCAACGTGGCTTTCTTCAAGGAGTACAAGTCAGCCGGGCTGACCGCCGCCGCGATGCCCGTGGTGTCGGTGTCCATCGCCGAGGAGGAGGTCAAGAGCATCGGCACCCAGTACCTGGAGGGGCAGCTGACCGCCTGGAACTACTACCAGACCACGCCCGGCGCGGCCAACGGCAAGTTCGTGGCCGCGTACAAGGCGAAGTACGGCGCGGACAAGCCGACGAGCGACCCGATGGAGGCCGCCTACGTCAGCGTCTACCTGTGGAAGGCGATGGTCGAGAAGGCCGGCGCGTTCGACGTCGAGAAGGTCCGCGGTGCCTCCGACGGCATCACCTTCGAGGCGCCGGAGGGCCTGGTCACCGTCGACGGCAAGACCCAGCACATCGCCAAGACCGCCCGCATCGGCAAGGTCGGCGCCGACGGCCTGATCACCGAGGTGTGGAACTCCGGCAAGCCGATCGCGCCGGACCCGTACCTGAAGACCTATCCGTGGGCGAGCGGCCTGAGCTGACGACGCCGGCCCCGGGCGGGCACCGCGACGACGCGCCCCGCCCGGGTCCCCGACCAGCAGTACGGAGTACCCACCGTGACAGTCCTCTTCGGTCAACTCTTCACCGGCATCAGCATCGGCGCGGTGCTGCTGCTCATCGCGCTCGGGCTGGCGCTGACCTTCGGCCAGATGAACGTCATCAACATGGCGCACGGCGAGTTCATCATGGCCGGCGCCTACACCACGTACGTGCTGCAACAGAGCATCACCGGCGCCGGCCTGTCGCTGCTGGTCGCGCTGCCGGTGGCGTTCGTGGTCGCCGGCACGATGGGGGTGCTGCTGGAGATCCTGCTGATCCGCCGGCTCTACGCCCGTCCCCTGGACACCCTGCTGGTCACCTGGGGCGTGTCCCTGATGCTGCAACAGCTCGCCCGGGACATCTTCGGCAGCCCCAACGTGCAGACCCGCGCGCCGGACCTGCTCACCGGCAACGTGGCGGTGCCCGGCGGCCTGACGGTCGCCAACAACCGGCTGTTCATCCTGGCCCTGGCCCTGGCCGCCGTCGCCGTCCTCACGCTGGCGCTCCGGTTCACCCCGTTGGGGCGCCGGATCCGCGCGGTCGTGCAGAACCGCGACCTCGCCGCGGTGTCCGGCATCCCCACCGCCCGGGTCGACCGGACGACCTTCTTTCTCGGCTCGGGTCTGGCCGGGCTCGCCGGGGTGGCGCTCACCCTGCTCGGCCCGATCGGCCCGACCATGGGCACCAACCTGATCATCGACGCCTTCCTGGTCGTCGTGGTCGGCGGGATCGGTCAGCTCAAGGGCAGCGTGATCGTCGCCTTCGCCCTCGGGGTCCTCCAGGCCACCGGGGAGTACCTCACGACCCTCAGCGTCGCCAAGGTGATCGTCTTCGTGGCGATCGTCGCGTTCCTCCAGTGGCGGCCACAGGGCCTGTTCACCCTGCGGACCAGGAGCCTCGCATGACCGCCGTGACACCCGCGCCGCCGAGCACCGCCGGCGCACCGGCCCCGGCAGGCAACGCGCCTGAAAGCCGGTCGGGTGGCCGGTCCCGGCTGCGCGCGGCGGCGGGGTTCGCGTTCGGCGCGGCGCTGCTGTTCGCCGTCGCGCCGCTGGCGCTGTCGGACTTCCGGCTGGCCCTGCTCGCCAAGTACCTCTGCGTCGCCATGGTCGCCGTCGGCATCGGCATCGCCTGGGGACGCGGCGGCATGCTCACCCTCGGCCAGGGCGTCTTCTTCGGCCTGGGCGGCTACGCGATGGCCATGCACCTCAAGCTCGCCGACGCGGGTCCCGGTGGGATGCCCGACTTCATGCAGCTGTACGGGCAGCTCGACGAACTACCGGTCTGGTGGCGGCCGTTCGCCAGCCCGTGGTTCGCACTGCCGGCCACGGTGCTGCTGCCGATGGCCGTCGCCTTCGGGCTCGGCTCACTGGTGTTCCGCCGCCGGGTGCGGGGCGCGTACTTCGCCATCCTCAGCCAGGCTCTCGCCGCCGCCATGGTGATCCTGTTGATCGGCCAGCAGGGGACCACTGGTGGCACCAACGGGCTCACCGACATCCAGGGCTTCTTCGGCTACGACCTGGACGACCCGGTCAACCAGCGGATGGTCTACTTCATCATCGCCGGCGTCCTGCTCGCGTTGCTCGCGCTGGCCCGCCAGATCGTCCACAGCCGCTACGGGGAACTGCTGGTGGCGGTGCGCGACAGCGAGGAGCGGGTCCGCTTCCTCGGCTACGACCCGGCGTCGGTCAAGCTCGTCGCCTACGTGGTGGCGGCGGGTATGGCGGGCCTCGCCGGCGCGCTGTTCGTGCCGGCGGTGGGCATCATCTCGCCCGCCCTCATCGGTATCGTGCCGTCGATCGAGTTCGTCATCGGTGTGGCGGTGGGCGGCCGGGCCACGCTGCTCGGGCCGGTGCTCGGCGCGGTGGCGGTCGCCTGGGCGCGTACCGCCCTCTCCGAACGTTTCCCGGGCACCTGGACGTACCTGCAGGGCCTGCTGTTCGTGGTGGTGGTGGCGTTCCTTCCCGGCGGCCTGGCGTCGCTGTGGGCGCTGGCCCGCCGCCGCGGCGGACGGGCGGGGGTGGAGACACCGTGAGCGACGACCGGCTGGACGGGCTGTCCGTCCGTGACGTGCGGGTCAGCTTCGACGGCTTCACCGCCGTCGACGGCGTCTCGCTGGAGGTGCCCGCCGGTGACATCCGGTTCCTGATCGGGCCGAACGGCGCCGGCAAGACCACAGTGGTCGACGCGATCACCGGTCTGGTGCGGGCCACCGGCTCGGTGCGCTTCGGCGACCAGGAACTGCTGGGCCGCCCGGTGCACCGGATCAGCCGGCTCGGCATCGGCCGGACGTTCCAGACGTCGGCGGTCTTCGAGGAGCTGTCGGTCGTGCAGAACCTCGACATCGCCGCGGGCGCCCGCCGGAGCTGGGCCACCCTGGCCCGGCGCCGGCGGGGGATCCCCGACGAGGTGGCCGCCGCGCTGGAGACCATCGGGCTGACCGGCTGGGCCGACCAGCTCGCCGGCACGCTCGCGCACGGCCAGAAGCAGTGGCTGGAGATCGGCATGCTGCTGGTGCAGGACGCGCGGCTGCTGCTGCTCGACGAGCCGGTCGCCGGGATGAGCCACGAGGAGCGCGACGCCACGGGCGCCCTGCTGGAGACGGTGAGCCGGGACCGCACGGTGGTGGTGATCGAGCACGACATGGACTTCCTGCGTCGCTTCGCGCGCAGCGTCACAGTGCTGCACGCGGGGAAGGTGCTCAGCGAGGGCACTGTTGCGCAGGTCCAGGCGGACCCGCGCGTGCAGGAGGTCTACCTCGGCCACCCGGTCGACGCCGGGCCGGTCCCCAGCGGTCTGGAGGCATGATGCTGACCCTGCGCGGGGTGCACGCCGGATACGGGCGTTCCCGGGTGCTGCACGGCGTGGACCTCGCCGTCCCGCCCGACGGGGTGGCCGCGGTGCTCGGGCACAACGGCGCCGGCAAGAGCACCCTGCTGCGGGTCGCGGCGGGCCTGCTGCGGCCGACCGCGGGCACCGTCGAGCTGGACGGCGAGGACGTCACCCGTCTCGCGCCGCACGAGCGGGTGACGCGCGGCATGGCGTACGTCCCGCAGGGCCAGCAGTGCTTCCCGCACCTGACGGCGGCGGAGAACCTGCGCCTCGTCGCCGACGCCCGGCGCGACGGCGCGGTGGCGACGGCGGAGGTGCTGGACCTGTTCCCGGCGCTGCGTCCGCTGCTGCGGCGGCGCGCCGGACTGCTCTCCGGTGGTCAGCGTCAGCAACTCGCCGTCGCCCGCGCGTTGATCACCCGGCCGCGGCTGCTCATGCTCGACGAGCCGACCGAGGGCATCCAGCCGTCGGTGGTCGCCGAGATCCAGGAGCGGATCGTCGAGCTGACCCGGCAGTCCGGCTTCAGCGTGCTGCTCGTCGAGCAGCACCTCGGGTTCGCGCTGCGGGTGGCGAACCGCTACCACGTCCTCGAATCCGGCCGGGTCACCTCGCACGGCGACGGGGGAGTCGAGGCGGAGCGGGAGGTACGCGCGGCCCTCGCGGTCTGACCCGATACGTCGGTATCGATTTACATTGACAGCCGTCTTTACTAACATCGTGGCTGGGAGTCGCCAAGCGCTGCTGGGCAGCAGTGCCGTCCACCCCTGGGACGGCTTTAATCGATCGGCGTCACCTTCTCCGGGGTGGGCACCCAGCGAGGGCCACTGGGCGCCGGCGCATCCACTGGAGCATCATGAGAATCTCACGGACAGCACGCCGTCTGGGACTGGGCGCGGTCGCAGTTCTCGTCGCCTCGTTCACGATGGTCGTCGTCAATCACGCCGTTCCGGCCTCGGCGCACGGATCGGTCACCAACCCGCCGTCACGCAACTACGGATGTTACGAGCGCTGGGGTTCCGACCACCTCAACCCCACGATGGCCCAGACCGACCCGATGTGCTGGCAGGCGTGGCAGGCCAACCCGAACACGATGTGGAACTGGAACGGCCTGTACCGCGAGAACGTCGGCGGCAACCACCAGGCCGCCGTGCCGGACGGGCAGCTGTGCAGCGGCGGTCGCACCCAGAACGGCCTGTACGCCTCGCTCGACGCGGTCGGCGCGTGGACCGCGAAGCCGATGCCGAACAACTTCACGCTGACGCTGACCGACGGCGCCAAGCACGGTGCCGACTACATGTTGATCTACATCACCAAGCAGGGCTTCGACCCGACCACCCAGCCCCTCACCTGGAACAGCCTCGAACTGGTGCTGCGCACCGGCAGCTACCCGACCACCGGGCTCTACGAGGCGCAGGTGAACGCGGGCAACCGCACCGGGCGGCACGTCATCTACACCATCTGGCAGGCATCCCACCTCGACCAGCCGTACTACCTCTGCAGTGACGTGATCTTCGGCGGTGGTGGCACCCCGCCGCCGACGACCCCGCCGCCCACCACGCCGCCGCCCACCACTCCGCCGCCGACGACTCCGCCGCCCACCACGCCGCCGCCGGCGGGCAACGGTGCCTGCACCGCCACCTTCCGCAAGACCAGCGAGTGGTCCGGTGGCTTCGGCGCCGACGTCACCGTCCGGGCCGGCAACGCCGCCATCTCCGGATGGACTGTGGCGTGGACCTGGCCCAACGGCCAGAGCATCACCAACGCCTGGAACGCGACGGTCACCTCGAGCGGTTCGTCGGTCACCGCGTCGAACGTCGCCTACAACGGTTCGCTGAGCGCCAGCGCCACCACCAGCTTCGGCTTCAACGCCTCCTGGAACGGCACCAACTCCACACCCACCCTCACCTGCACCGCTCGGTAACAGCGCATCTGCGGTGGGGGGGGGGGGGCGGGCGCCCCCCCCCCCCACCACCCCGGACAGGTGCGCCTGGGAGACGCCGCAGACCTGGTTGTACGGCCGCTGCAAGGCGTGGAACT
>NZ_JBXUOV010000200.1:0-9972 GCF_057196585.1 Micromonospora sp. ATLC20 | reverse complement strand
GCCTCCGACACCGCGGCGACGCCGAGCAGGCGGGCCGTCTCGCGGTGCCCCAGGCGGGTACGCGGATCGCGCCGCAGCAGCCCGGTCAGCACCGGCGTCAGCGGGCCGGCGTGCGGAGCCGGGTCGGGCGGCCGGGTGGCGAGCGCGGCGAGCGTGGCCATCGCGGTGCTGCGGGCGTACGGGGAGCGGCCCTCCACCGCGGCGTGCAGCGTGGCGCCGAGCGACCACATGTCCGCCTCGACGCTCGACACGCCGTCGGCGGCCCGCTCCGGGGCCACGTACTGGGGGGAGCCGAGGACCAGGCCGGGCCGGGTCATCGCGCCGTCGCCGCCCTGGAACACGGCCAGCCCGAAGTCGGTGAGCAGCACCCGCCCGTCCCGGGCCAGCAGCACGTTCGCGGGCTTCACGTCCCGGTGCAGCACCCCGGCGTCGTGCGCGGCGCGCAGCGCGGCGAGCACCGACAGGCCGATCTCGGCGGCCCGGCCGGGCGGCAGCGGCCCGTCGGTCTCGATGATCTCCTGGAGCGAGCGCGACGGGACGTACTCCATGATCAGCCAGGGTTCGCCCTGGACCCGGACCACGTCGTAGACCCGCACCACGTTGGGGTGGTTGAGCCGCGCGGACGTCCGTGCCTCGCGCAGCGTACGGGCGCGCAGCTCGTCCTGCTCGTTCTCGGCGAGCCAGTTCGGCGGCACGACCTGCTTCACCGCGACCTCGCGCTGCAGCTCCTCGTCGCGCGCCCGCCAGACCTGGCCCATCCCGCCGCGGCCGACCAGTTCGAGCAGGCGGTACCGCCCCGCGATCAATACCTCCCGCACCGCACTCCTCACCGCTGGTCAGTGGTCCACAATAGCCAACGGATCGGACGGTACCTATCGCATGTCAGTGCGTCATGCCCCTAACTTGCGGCGCCGGCGAGCAGGTTCCCCTCCGGGACGGTGATCGGGGACCGGTCGCCGGCCAGCAGGGCGGTGGCCCGGCGGGCCTGGAACGTGTCGTGGTCGCGGCGGGCGGTGGCATAGGCGGCGGCGGTGCGGGCGGCGATCGCCGACCAGGTGTAGCGCCGGCTGACCATGCTGCGCGCCTTGCGCGCCACCCGCCGGGCGAACACCTCGTCGCCGAGCAGCCGGTCGACGGCACCGGCCAGCGCGTCCGGGTCGCCGTGCGGGAACGTCACACCGGTGACCCCGGGCTCGACGATCTCCGCCAGCCCGCCGGTACGCGCGACCGCGAGCGGCGCTCCGGCGGCCGCCGCCTCCAGCGCGATCATGCCGAACGGCTCGTAGAGGCTGGGGATCACCGTGGCGTCGGTGGCGGCGAGCACCGCGGGCAGTTGAGTGGCGTCCATGAAGCCGGCGAACCGGACCGTGTCCCCGAGGTGCAGCCGCCGCGCCTGGTCGACCAGCTCGTCCCGGTACGGCCCGTCTCCGGCGATCACCACCCGCAGGCCGGGGTGCCGCCTCGCCAGGTGCGGCACGGCGTGCACCAGGTGCTGCACGCCCTTCTCGTAGACCAGGCGGCCGGCGTACCCGACGAGCGGCCCGCCCGCGGCGAAGCGTGCCCGGGCGGAGGCGACCGCGTGCGGCCGCGCCCGCCAGGCCCGGTCGTCGACGCCGTTGGCGACCACGTCGATGCGCCCGGACGGTACGCCGAACAGCCGGGCCACCTGGTCGCGCATGTACCCGGAGCAGGCGATCACCCGGCCGGAGGCGTTGCTCAGCCAGTGCTCGACACCGTGGATGGTGCGGTTCATCTCCTCCGGCAGCCAGCCCTGGTGCCGGCCCGCCTCGGTGGCGTGGATGGTGGTCACCAGCGGCACGTCCAGGTGCTCGGCCAACGTGACGGCGGTGTGCGCGACCAGCCAGTCGTGGGCGTGGATCACGTCGTAGGTGCCGGACGCGGCGGCGCGCAGCGCGGCCCGGGTCAGCGTGTGGTTGAACGCCATCGTCCAGGCCAGCAGCGAACCGGTGGCCAGCGGGAACCGGACCGGATCCTCGGCGGCGCGGACGACGCGCACGCCGTCGGCGTACTCCTCCAGGGGAGCGCCCTCGGCGTGGCGGGTGACGACTGTGACCTCGTGCCCGGCGGCGGCAAGCGCCACTGACAGCGCGTGGACGTGGCGGCCGAGGCCACCGACGAGCACCGGCGGGTACTCCCAGGAGAGCAGCAGCACCCGCAGGCGCCGGGCGGGCTGGATGTCGATCACTTCGGCGTCAGCTGACACGCGGCCCCCTTTGAGTTGTGGCGTCCCCACCCCGGCGGCGTCGCCGCGGTGTCCGGTGGGGTCGGCACCCATCCTGCCGAGGGGTCGATAACCGGCGGCGACGCGCCGGTTGCCGGTCTGTAACGCGTTACCGGCGCGTCCGCCGCGCGCGCAGCAGCTCGGCCACCGACCACGCCTGGAAGGGGCAGCCGGTGGCCGCGTGCGGCGCCGCGCCGTCGGCGGTCTCGCTGACCGAGCCCAGGCCGTCCTCGGCGAGGTGGCCCACCAGACCCACGAGCAGGTCGTCGGTGGGCAGCCCGGCCCGGCGGTACGCGTCCAGCAGCGGCCCGGTCAGCCACGGCCAGACGGTGCCCTGGTGGTACGCGGAGTCCCGCTCGGCGGGCCCGCCCCGGTGCCGGCCGGTCCAGCCGGGGGAGTCCGGGGCGAGGCTGCGCGGCCCGAGCGGGGTGAACAGCGCCTCGGTGATCCGGCGCAGCGCGGCCTCGTCCGGCTCCAGCGGCGCGTGCGGCAGCGACCAGGCGAGCAGCTGGTTGGGGCGCAACAGGTCGTCGTCGTGGTGTGCGGCCCCGCCCAGCGGGTACGCGGGCGCCGGCGCGTCCACCACGTCGTACAGCCAGCCGGCCGGGGCGGGGAAGCGCTCCCGGAACGCGGCGGTGGCCCGGTGGTGCAGGGCGTGCAGCGCGGCGGCGTCGCGTCCGGCCAGCTCGGTCAGCTCGGCGAGCCCGGCCAGCCCGTTGATCCACAGCGCGTTCACCTCGACCGGCTTGCCGGTACGCGGGGTCACCGGTACCCCGTACACCCGGGCGTCCATCCAGGTGAGCGCCACGTCCGGCGGGCCGCCCTGGGCCAGCAGCCCGTCGGCCGGGTCGACGCCGATGCCGTACCGGGTGCCCGCGACGTGCGCCTCGACCACGCCGTGCAGCGCGGGCAGCAGCTCGTCGCCCAGGTCGGTGTCGCCGGTGACGGTGACGTGCCGGTGCACCGCGTGCAGGAACCACAGCGTCGCGTCGACGGTGTTGTACTCGACCCGGCCGGTGTCGGCCGTGTTCGCCAGCATGCCCTCGTTCAGCGTGGCCGCGTACGCCCGCAGCAGGTCCCGGCCCTCGTCGGCCCGGTTCGTGCACAGGAACAGCCCCTCGTAGGAGATCATCGTGTCCCGCGACCAGGCCCCGAACCAGGGGTAGCCGGCGACCACGTCCGGGCCGGTGGCGGTGCGTACCACGAACGCGTCGGCGGCGAGCGCGAGCGTCGCCTCGACCGCGTCGCCGGGTTTCGCCGCCGCCACCACCGCGCGGCTGCGCCGCCGGGCCGCCTCGACCACGGCGGTCGCCGGCGGCGGCTCCTCGGCCAGGTCGTCCGCCCAGGCCAGCACCGACACGGTCGCGCCCGGCTCGTCGAGCGCGCCGGTGAACCGGCCCGCGTACCAGAGGTCCTCGTCCGGGTGCAGGCCGCGCTCGGCCTCGGTCCGGTGGCGGACCCCGTGCCACCACTGCCCTTCCGGGGTCCAGTCCGGTCCGGCCAGGCGGTACGCGCCGTCGACCACCGCGCCGCCGGCCGCCGGTTCCAGGCGGGGTGCGGGGCCGTCGGCGCGCCGCTCGCCGTGCGCGTCGCGCCAGGTGCAGGCCGCGGCCAGGTCCAGCCGCACCGGGCCGCCGGAGATCAGCCGGTGCACCACAGCGACGCAGGAGCGGCCGTACGTCATGGCGATCTCCCGCTCGATCACCACGTCGCCGACGCGCCACCGCCAGCGCGGCACCCCGTCGGCCAGGTCGAAGTGCTCCAGCAGCTCGAAGCCACGCGGGTCGACCACGCCCGAGGACCACTCGTGCGCGCCGAGGCGGACCTGCCGCCCGGACGGCAGCGTCACCGCCGGGTCGAGGCTCACGAGTCCCACCTTGCGGGACGCCGGCGTGTCATCGGCCACCACGAGCAGCCCGTGATACCGGCGGGTACGCAGCCCGGCGACGGTGCCCATCGCGCACCCGCCGCGCCCGTCCGTGACCAGCCATTCCCGCGCGGTGGCGGCGGACAGCTCGCCGCAGACCCGCGGCCCGAAACGGATGTCGATCAACTTTCCTCCACCGGCAGCGAGGTGTGACATGCCACGGCGACAATGGCCGCTGTGGAGAAGTACCCCGGTGGCGTCGAAGATGTGCCAGTGATCACCGACCGGTCGACCTCCGCGTCCCCCGACCCCGAGCGGCACCGGCTCGCCCAGGCCGACGCCGGGGAGCAGGACTGGCGCGCATGGGGCCCCTATCTGTCCGAGCGGGCGTGGGGGACCGTCCGGGAGGACTACAGCGAACACGGCACGGCGTGGGACTACTTCCCCCACGACCACGCGCGGTCCCGAGCGTACCGGTGGAACGAGGACGGCATGGCCGGCGTCTGCGACGACCGGCAGACGTTCTGCTTCGCCCTCGCGCTGTGGAACGGGCGCGACCCGATCCTCAAGGAGCGGATGTTCGGCCTCGGCGGCGACGGCGGCAACCACGGGGAGGACGTCAAGGAGTACTGGTGGTACCTCGACAGCACCCCGACGCACTCCTTCATGCGCTGGCGCTACCACTACCCGCAGGCCGCCTTCCCGTACGACGAGCTGGTCGCGGTGAACGCGCTGCGCGGCCGGGACGACACCGAGTACGAGCTGGTCGACACCGGCATCTTCGACGACGACAGGTACTGGGCGGTGACAGTCGACTACGCCAAGGCGTCACCGGTCGACATGTGCGTGCTGGTCACCGTGGCGAACCGGGGCGCCGAGGACGCGACACTGCACGTGCTGCCCACGCTGTGGTTCCGCAACACCTGGGCGTGGGGCCTGCCCGGCACCGACCGGATGCCGAAGCTGACCGGCGAGGAGGCCGGGGCGCAGGGCGGCGCCCGGCTCGTCGGTGACCACTGGGTGCTCGGCCAGATCCTGCTGGAGGGCGACGGCGACCCGGTGCCGCTGCTGTGCGACAACGAGACGAACGCCGAGCGGCTGTGGGGGCTGCCGGGGCGGTCGGCGTACCCGAAGGACGGCATCAACGACCACGTCGTGGCCGGCGCCGCCACCGTCAACCCCGACCGCACCGGCACCAAGGGCGCGCTGCACTACGTGCTGGACGTGCCGGCCGGCGAGCAGCGGCAGATCCGGCTGCGGCTGACCCGTACCGCGCCGCCGCCGGCCGCCGCGCCGCCCGCCCCGGCCGACCTGGGCGACGGGTTCGACACCGTGCTGTGGGCGCGCCGGGCGGAGGCGAACCGGTTCTTCGACACCGTCATCCCGGCCGCCGCCACCGCCGACGAGGCGCTGGTGGCCCGCCAGGCCATCGCCGGGCTGATGTGGGGCAAGCAGTTCTACCACTTCGACGTCGAACGGTGGCTGGCCGGCGACCCCGGCTCCGCGCCGCCGCCGGCCGGCCGCCGGCACGGGCGCAACAGCGCCTGGTGGCACATGAACAGCTTCGACGTGATCTCCATGCCGGACCCGTGGGAGTACCCCTGGTACGCGGCCTGGGACCTCGCCTTCCACTGCGTCACCATCGCCCGGGTCGACCCGGGCTTCGCCAAGGAGCAGATCCTCCTGCTGCTGCGCGAGTGGTACCTGCACCCCAACGGGCAGATCCCGGCGTACGAGTGGGCGTTCGGGGACGTGAACCCGCCGGTGCACGCCTGGGCGGCGCTGAAGGTCTTCGAGATCGACGGCTCGCGCGACCACGAGTTCCTCGCCCGGGTGATGCACAAGCTGCTGCTCAACTTCACCTGGTGGGTCAACCGCAAGGACACCGGCGGCAACAACGTCTTCGAGGGCGGCTTCCTCGGGCTGGACAACGTCGGCCCGTTCGACCGCTCGGCCGCGCTCCCAGTGGCCGGGGTGCTGGAGCAGTCCGACGGCACCGGCTGGATGGCCATGTACGCGCTCAACCTGCTCGACATCGCGATCGTGCTGGCCGAGCACGACCGCGCGTACGTGGACACCGCCACCAAGTTCTTCGAGCACTTCGCGTACATCGCCGCCGCCGCGTACCACCAGGGGCTCTGGGACGCCGAGGACGCGTTCTTCTACGACGTGCTGCGGCTTGCCGACGGCACGAAGGTGCCGCTGAAGGTGCGCTCGGTGGTCGGGCTGCTGCCGCTGGCAGCGGTCACCCGGCTGACCGCCCGGACCATGCGCCGCCTGCCCGAGCTGGGCGCCCGGCTGCGCTGGTTCCTCACCAACCGCCCGGAGTACGCCGAGGTGATCGGCGCCCGCCGGCTCGGTCCGGACGGCCGCCAGCAGCGGCTGCTGTCGATGGTCGCCCCGGACCAGGTGGTACGGCTGCTGGCCCGGATGCTCGACACCGACGAGTTCCTCTCCGAGTACGGGCTGCGCACGCTGTCCCGGGCCCACCTGGACAAGCCGTTCACGGTCACGCTCGGCGGGCAGGAGTTCAGCGTCGGCTACGAGCCGGCCGAGTCGACCAGCGGCCTGTTCGGCGGCAACTCCAACTGGCGCGGCCCGATCTGGATGCCGACGAACTTCCTGCTGATCAGCGCGCTGCGCGACTACGCCGCGTTCTTCGGCGACGACCTCCAGGTCGAGTACCCGACCCGGTCCGGGGTGAAGCGCACCCTCGACGAGATCGCCGACGACCTGTCCGCGCGGCTGATCTCGCTGTTCACCCGCGACGGGTGGGGACGGCGACCGATCTACGGGGCCGCGCAGCTGTTCCAGACCCACCCGGACTGGCGCGACCTGATCTGCTTCCCGGAGTACTTCCACGGCGACAACGGCGCCGGCCTGGGCGCCTGGCACCAGACGGGCTGGACCGCGCTGGTCGCCGACCTGATCCTCACCCTGCGCCGCTGACGCGGCCGATCCTCACCGTGCGCCGCTGACGCGGCCGATCCTCACCGTGCGCCGCTGACGTGCGGGGCGCGGCGGGGGGACCGCCGCCCCCCGCACGCTCACGGCAGCGGCAGGAACGCCAGCCGGGCGTGGTACTCCCCGGCCACCGTCACCGTGTCGCTGCCGATCCACAGGCCGCGGTCGGTGGCGTACAGCTCCTGGGTGCCGACGCCCCGGTCCTTCGTCGGATTCCACGGCAGCGCCTTGCCGGTGGTCGGGTGGATCGCCCCGATGCCCGGCCGCGGCACCGCGCCCGGACCGGCCGAGTTGCGGCCCAGCGGGTTGTCCAGCCAGCGCTGATGGCCGCCGACGTAGACCGCCGCGCCGGTCACCGCCACCGACAGCAGCGTGTCGCCGCCGGTGTAGTTGGCCCAGGTCGGCTGCTTGCCGCCGGTGGCCGTACCGAACTCGAACCGCGCCGCGGTGTCGCAGAGCGTGCCCGGGAACGGGCCGCCGGTGGTGACCGCCGCGAACCAGGTGCCGTCCGGCGAGATGTCGACGCCGCGCATGTAGACCGGCATCGTCCGCGCGCACTGCGGCTGGTAGCGGTCGGTGGCCCAGCCGGAGAGCGTGGCACCGGCCGCGCTCAGGTCGGCGACGGCGATCTGGTGCCGCGCCACGCCCGCGACGCTGCTGAAGCCGCCCACGAACACCAGCCGCCGGCCGTCGGCGGAGACGTCCAGCGCCTCGACCTTCACCGGCGCGGTGGCACCGGAGGTGGTCGTGCGCGGACCGGCCAGGTTCAGGTTGACCGACGCGTCGGCCGCCCCGGTGGTGGCGTTCACCGCCGCCAGGGCGCGCCGGGTCACCCCGCCGACGGTCTGGAACGCGCCGCCGACGATCAGCCGGTTACCGACCAGGCGCATGTCGTTCACCTGGTTGTTCAGCGCCGGCGTGGTGAACCCGGCGACCCGGGCGCCGGTGGCCGCGTCGATCCGGGCCAGCCGGGACGCGGCGGTGCCGTTGACAGTGGTGAACGCGCCGCCGATGTAGAGCGAGCGGCCGTCCGGCGCGGCGGCGAGCGCCTTGACCGCGCCGTTGACCTGTGGCCGGAACGTGGTGTCGATCCGGCCGGTGGTCGCGTCCAGCGCCACCAGCCGGGGCATCGCCAGCTGGGCCGTCTGGCCGGCGTTGCGCACCTTGCTGAACGTGCCGGCGACGTACACGCGGTTGCCGATCTGGAGGATGCGGTGGACGGTGCCGTCCAGCGCGTGCGGCGTCCAGTCGACCGGGTTGGTGCCGACCACTGTGGTGTGTGCGGCGTTGACGGCAAGTGCCGGGGCTCCCGGCAGCGCCGCGCCCGCGACGGCGAGCGTCGCGGCCACCGCGACGGCGGCGCGCCGCCGGCGCCGGCGTCCAGGTGGATGATCGGGTGAGATCGTCATGGCCGAAGCATGCCGTCCGACCAGGGATTCCGCAGTCGGGTAGCCGCCGGTAACCGGCGGCCGACCGGATAATCCGCGTGGCCCGTCCGGCGACCGGGCAGTACGGTGTGCGGGGTCCGCGAGGGGGAGGGGAACGCGATGCCGTCGCGCCGGGACGCCGCCGTGCTGGTCTTCGACGCCGACGACACGCTCTGGGAGAACAACGTCCTGTTCGAGCGCGTCATCGACGACTTCCTCACCTGGCTGGACCACCCCACGCTGGACCGGGCCCGGATCCGCGCGGTGCTCGACGACATCGAGCGCGCCAACGCCGTCGCGCACGGCTACGGCAGCAAGGTCTTCCTGCGCAGTCTCGGCGAGTGCCTGGAGAAGCTGCGCGAGCGTCCGGCCACCGCGCGGGAGCGCGCCGAGATCGAGCAGCTCGCGGCGGCGCTGGTCGGGCACCAGGTGGAGCTGCTGCCGGGCGTGGCCGAGACGCTCGACGACCTGGCAGGCCGGCACGAGCTGCTGCTGCTGACCAAGGGTGAGCGCGAGGAGCAGCAGCGCAAGCTGGACGCCTGCGGGCTGCTGCACCACTTCCGGGCCGCGCACATCGTCCCGGAGAAGGACGCGAACACCTACCGCTGGCTGGCCCGAGAGCACGCCTTCGACCCGGCGGCCGCCTGGATGATCGGCAACTCGCCGCGCTCGGACATCCTGCCCGCCCGGGCCGCCGGGATGAACGCGGTCTTCATCCCGAACGAGAACACCTGGGTCCTGGAACACGACGAGCTGGACCCGTCCGACCAGCGGGTGATCCGGCTGGCCGCGTTCCCCGACCTGGTCCATCACTTCTGAGCGGGCCGGTAACGTCCGGGACGTGCCGCTGACCTTCCCGTCGCACCTGGCGCCGGTGCTGCCGCTGAAACGGTGGCGGCCGGGCTGGTTCGACGGGGTGGCGCTGTGCACCGGCGCGGTGGCGCCGGACGTCGGGTACCTGGTCACCGGCACGCCGCTGGCCCTGAACCTGCGGACGCACACGCTCGGCGGACTGCTCTGGTGGTGCCTGCCGGTCGCCCTCGTGTACGCCTGGGTGGTGCGCCGCGTGGTCGCCGGCATCGCGGTGCACCTGCCCGGGCAGCGGTTGTTCGGCTGGCCCTGGTACGTGGCACTGGCCCGGGTGCGCCACCCCTGGCAGGTGACCGTCTGCTCGGCGCTGATCGGCGCGTTCAGTCACGTGGCGTGGGACCGGCTCAGTCACAGCGAGCGACTGCCCCGGCTGCTCGGCGTCGCCGACTTCCGCGCGCTGACCGGCGTCTACTGGTTCCAGTTCGCGGACGTGGTCGCCGGCCTCGGCGGCGGACTGCTGGTGGTCGTCCTGGCCGTGCACGAGGCCCGCCGCGGCCTGCGGGCGGGCGGCGTACCCGCGTCCGCGCCGCCGGCGAACCCGAACGTGTTCTGGCGGGTGGCGCTGGCGGTCACCGGGCTCGGCGCGCTGCTGCTGCCCGCGC
>NZ_JBXUOV010000199.1:0-9990 GCF_057196585.1 Micromonospora sp. ATLC20 | reverse complement strand
GCGCGGCGGTGTCGGCCGCGGTCCGCGCCCGGGGGCGGCTGCAACCCGCCGCCCCCGGCGCGGAGGACCTGCGCGATCCGATCGGCGGCTCGCCCGCCGACTTCCGGCGGTGCGCCGAGGAGATCGAGCGGTCGATCCGGCCCGTGCTCGCACTCATCGCGACAGCCGGGTGAGTTCCTGCGTCCGGTCGCCCACGGCCTTCGCGCCCCGCCGGGTGCCGGCCCGGTCGGCCGGTACGGAGGGCGCCGCGGGCGGCACGACCACCTTGTACGCCTCGTACTGGTAGGCGTCCGCCTTCGCCACCTTGGCCATGTTGAGCACGCAGCCGAGCAGGCGCACCGACACCGAGCTGAGCGCGTGCGCCGCCGCGGCGACCTGGCTGCGGGAGGTACGCCCCTGCTGGGTGACCAGGAGCGCGCCGTCGGCCTGCACGGCCACCACCACGCCGTCGGTGACCGCCAGCAGCGGCGCGGTGTCGATGATCACGATGTCCGCCGAGTCCCGCAGCGCGACCAGCAGGTCCGCCATGGACTTGGAGCCGAGCAGCTCGCTCGGGTTGGGCGGGGTGGCGCCACTGGGCAGCACCAGCAGTGACTTCTCGCCCCAGCGCTGCACCACGTCACCGACCTGGACGTCGCCGACGAGCACGTCGGTGAGGCCGACACCGCCGTCGAGTCCGAGGTAGTCGGCGACCTTGGGGCGGCGCAGGTCGGCGTCGATCAGCAGCACCCGCCAGCCCGCCTCGGCCAGCGCGATCGCGGTGTTGCAGGCCATCGTGGTCTTGCCCTCACCCTGCAGCGCGCTGGTCACCGCGATGACCCGGGCCGGCTCGTGCACGTCCACAAAGCGCAGGTTGGTGCGCAGCTTGCGGACCGCCTCGGCCCGGGCGGAGGTGGCCGCATCGCCGACGATCAGCGGCGCCGACCGGGCGCCGGTCTCGTACGGGATCTCGCCGAGCAGTGGGCTGCCGGTCACCCGTTGCAGCCCGGCGCCGTCGCGCATCCGGACGTCGGCCACCCCGCGCAGCACGGCGAGGCCGGCGCCGAGCAGCAGGCCGAGCAGACCGCCCAGGACCAGGTTGCGGGTGGGCTGGGGCGAGACCGGGTCGGAGGTGACCCGGGGACCGCTGACCACTTCGATCTTGATGGGCGGGGCCTTGCCGTCCGGCGGCGTCTCGACCTTGCGGACCAGCTCGGTGAACTTGGTCGCGAGCATCTCGGTGGTCTTCAGCGCCCGGGTCTGGTCGGTGTCGGTGATCGTCGCCTGGAGCAGGACCGTGCCGGTCGTGGCGGTGGTGTGGATCCGGCTGCGCACCTGGTCGGCGGTGAGGCCGAGCGGCGCGTCGGCGACCACGCTCTGCGCCAGCCGGTCGCTGGTGAGCAGGTCACCGTAGGACTTCACCCGCTGCTGGAGGAAGAGGCCGCCCTGGTAGGCGTCGGTGACCCCCTGGCTGGGCGTGGTGACGAAGAAGGTCACCGAGGCCTCGTACCGAGGCGCCGTCCGGACCGTCACCAGCGCGGCGGTGCCCAGGCCGAGCATCACCGTCACCAGCACGATCCACCAGTGGCGTCGGACCAGGCGCAGGTAGCCGAGAACGTCCATCACGCTCCCCCTCGCGACACGCCGGTCTGCCGATGAAACTGCACGAAAGCCCCCTAAAAACCCCAGTCGCCGTGCCAGGATCGAATCGCCTATTCACGACGTTACGTGACTGGACGACAGTAAACGACCGAACAGGCACAGACGGTCTAATCCTTTCAATACGGATAGGACGTAGAGGGCAGCCCATGGATCGTGATGCGATCACAGCCGTTCGACCCCCCGGCCGGATCACCCACCGCGCCGCCACCCTTTCCCTGTTAACGCTGGACACGGCCGCGTGGTGCGGAGGTTTTCTCGGCGCCGCCTGGACGCGGTACGAATTCGACCTCACCGCCGCCGCCAGCGCCCGCACGCTCGGCCTGGCGCTGACCTGCGCCGCGCTGTACGCCACGCTCACGCTGCTGCGGACCCGGCTCTACGGCCGGTACCCGATCGGCAGCGCCGGTGACGCGCAGGGCCTGGCCACCACCGTCGCGCTCGTCGCGGCGGTCGGCTTCGTCGCCCTGCTGCCGTGGACGGAGCACCCGGTCCCGGCCAGCACGCCGCTGGTCGGCGGCGCGGTGGCGCTCGTGGTGATGGCGACCGCCCGCGGGCTCTGGCGGGCCCACGCCGACCGCCGGCCGCCGGCCGCGGGACACGCCGAGCGCTGCCTGGTCTACGGGGTGGACGCGGCGAGCGAGCGCCTCGTCCGGGTGCTGCTGCACGACGCGGACAGCAGCTACCGGCCGGTGGGCCTGCTCGACGACGCGCCCGAGAGCCGCGGCCTGCGGCTGGAGGGGCTGCGCGTGCTCGGCGGCCGGGAGCAGATCGGGGTAGCCGTCCGGGCCACCCGGGCGAGCACGGTCATCTTCTCGATGAGCGGCTCCGACCCGCAGCTGCTGCGCGACGTCCGCACCCGCACGCTGGAGGCCGGGGCGGCGTTCAAGGTCCTGCCGCCGGTCCGCGAGGTCCTCGACCGCCCGGTGGCCGCCACCGACGTCCGCGACCTCCAGCTCACCGACCTGCTCGGTCGCGCGCACCGGGCGGCCGAGCTGAGCGTGGAGCGCGGCGGGCTGGCCGGGCGCCGGGTGCTCGTCACCGGGGCCGGCGGCTCGATCGGCTCGGAACTGTGCCGGCAGATCGCCCGCTGCGAGCCGGACGAGCTGATGATGCTCGACCGGGACGAGTCCGCGTTGCACGCGCTGCAGATGTCCCTGCACGGCCGCGCGCTGCTGGACGGGCCGGAGCTGATCCTGGCCGACATCCGCGACGCCGAGGGCATCGCCCGGGTGGTCGCCGACCGGCAGCCCGACGTGGTGTTCCACGCCGCCGCGCTGAAGCACCTCCCGCTGCTGCAGCGCCACCCCGGTGAGGCGATCAAGACCAACATCCTGGGTACGCTGAACGTGCTGGAGGCGTGCCGGGACGTCGCCGAGTTCGTGAACATCTCCACCGACAAGGCGGCCAACCCGACCAGCGTCCTCGGCTACTCCAAGCGGATCACCGAGCGGCTCACCGCGTACCACGCGCAGCGCCTGGACGGCCGGTACCTCAGCGTCCGGTTCGGCAACGTGCTCAGCAGCCGCGGTTCGGTGCTCACCGCGTTCCAGGCGCAGATCCGCGCCGGGGTGCCGGTGACTGTCACCCACCCCGACGTGACCCGCTACTTCATGACCGTCCAGGAGGCGGTGCACCTGGTGCTGCAGGCCGCGACGATCGGCCGGGGCGGTGAGGCGCTGGTGCTCGACATGGGTGAGCCGGTCCGGATCGCCGACGTGGCCCGCCGGCTCGCCGCCGAGGCGGACCGCCCGGTGGAGATCGTCTTCACCGGTCTGCGCCCGGGCGAGAAGCTGCACGAGCACCTGTTCGGCGCCGACGAGGTGGACACCCGGCCACTGCACCCGCTGATCTCCCACGTGCCGGTGCCCGAGCTGGACCCGGACGAGGTGCGCGGGCTCGACCCGTACGCCGACCCGGACGAGCTGATCAAGCGGATGGCCGCGTTCTGCGACCCGGTCGGGGCGTCCCTGCCGGCTCTGCCCGGGCAACGCTGACCCGCCGGCCGATGGGACGCTTCGCCCGAGTGGTGAGAGGGGCGTCCCATCGGCCGGCTCGGCTCGCCGCGGGTGGCGGCGCCCGTTAGGGTTGATCCCGGTGTGCCGGGAAGCCTGGTCGGCGATGGTTCCGCCGACCCCAGCTTCCGAACGGACGCCGCATGCCCCAGCACACCCCGCACCGCTCGCGCCTGCTGTCCCGCCGCTCCTGGCCGGAGGCCCGCTTCCTGGCCGACGTGCTGCGCACCGAGACCGTCGGCGGCGGCCTGCTGCTGCTCGGCGCGGTCCTCGCCCTGATCTGGGCCAACTCGCCGTGGCGCGCCGCGTACGCCGAACTGAGCCACTGGGTGCCCTGGCCCGGCGGCGCCGGGCTGCACCTCGACCTGGACCTGCGCACCTGGGCCGCCGACGGGCTGCTGGCGATCTTCTTCTTCGTGGTCGGCCTGGAGCTCAAGCGCGAGTTCGTCGCCGGTGACCTGCGCGACCCCCGGCGGGCCGCGTTGCCGGTGGTCGCCGCGCTCGGCGGCATGATCGCCCCCGCGCTGGTCTACCTCGCGGTGACGCTCAGCGCCGGCGGCGACGGCCTGCGCGGGTGGGCCATCCCCACCGCCACCGACATCGCCTTCGCGCTCGCCGTGCTCGCCGTGGTCAGCTCCCACCTGCCGCAGGGGCTGCGTGCCTTCCTGCTCACCCTCGCGGTGGTCGACGACCTCTTCGCGATCACCATCATCGCGGTCTTCTACACCGACGCGTTCCACCCGCTGCCGCTGCTCGGCGCGCTGCTGCCGATCGCCGCGTTCGGGCTGCTGGTGCAGCGGCGGCGGACCTGGTGGTGGGCGCTGATCCCGCTGGCGGCGGCCGCCTGGGCGCTCGTGCACGCCTCCGGCGTGCACGCCACGGTGGCGGGCGTGCTGCTCGGTTTCACAGTGCCGGTGCTGCGCGGCCGCGACGGCGCGCCCGGCCTGGCCGAGCGGCTGGAGCACCGCTGGCGGCCGGTCTCCGCCGGCCTGGCCGTGCCGGTCTTCGCCTTCTTCGCCGCCGGGGTGACGCTGGTCGGCGTGGACGTGGGCGGCGTGCTGACCAACCCGGTGGTGATCGCGGTGGCCGCCGGGCTGGTGCTCGGCAAGGTGATCGGCGTGTTCGGGTCGACGTACCTGCTCGCCCGGTTCACCCGGGCCGAACTGGACGAGGAGATCACCTGGGCCGACCTGCTCGGGCTGGCGTTGCTGGCCGGCATCGGCTTCACCGTGTCGCTGCTCATCGGCGAACTGGCGTTCGGTGCCGGCAGCCCGGAGGAGGACGGCGTCAAGGTGGCCGTGCTGCTCGGCTCGTTGATCTCCGCCCTGCTGGCCTCGGTGGTGCTGGTGCGCCGCAACCGGGTCTACCGGCGGATCAGCGAGCGGGAGAGCCGGGACGCCGACGGTGACGGCGTACCGGACGTCTACCAGGAGGGCCCGGCCTGAACCGGCGCGGCGGGCGCGACCGTCCGGTGACGCCCGCCGCCACCCTCGACGCGGTACGCCTCAGCGCCGGCGCTCGGCCGGCCGCGGCTCGCGCTTGCGTTCCGGTTCCTCGAGCGCCTCGGCGGCCGGCCCGGTGAGGTCGTCGCCGGGCACGGCCACCTGCTCGGCGCGGTCCTGCTCGTCCTCGCGCCCGCCCGGCGGCGGCTCCGGCGCGGTGGCGCCCCCGGCGAAGCCGTACTCGTTGGGCTCGTCGTGCCTGCTCATGGGCGGAACCTCCCGGTCGTGCCGATTCGTCCTCCGCCGGGCGGTCACCGCCACGGCGCTCACCCGCGCTACTTACCCACCGGAACGCACTCCGATCATCGGGCGCCGCCGCACCACTCACGTCAGGTCAGCTCGGAGACCGCCTCGAAGATCAGCCAGAGGCCGCAGATGGCGAACAGCACCGCCGCGCCGTAGCGGATGGTCCGCTCCGGCAGGTGCCGGCCGAGCATCCGGCCCACCAGGATCGCCAGCGCGTCCGCCGCCACCATGCCGAGCGTCGAGCCGAGCCAGGTGCCGAACCAGCCGTACTTGGTGGCCAGCGTGATGGTGGCGAGCATGGTCTTGTCGCCCAGCTCGGCCAGGAAGAACGCCACACCGACGGCGATGACGGCCGACCGGCCGCCGCGCTCGGCCTTGCGCTTCTCCTCCTCGGTCAGCCTGTCGCCGCGCAGCGTCCAGGCACCGAAGCCGAGGAACGCCAGACCGGCGATGAGCGAGATCCAGTCGGTGGGCAGGGCGGCGTTCAGGCCGTACCCGATGGCCACCGAGGCCAGGTGGACGACGGCGGTGGCGATCGTGATGCCGATGAGCACCGGCACCGGCTTGAACCGCGTGGCGAACGTCAGAGCCATGAGCTGGGACTTGTCGCCCAGCTCGGCGACGAAGATGACGCCGAAGCTGACCACCAGCGCGACGAGGAAACCCTCCATGTGAACCTTCCCGATCAAGCCGGGAGGAGGAACGGGGGCGCCCTCGACCCGGCTGCGACAGCCTGAGTCGAAGGTCTCGCCCGCCCCGGAGACCGGGGCCGCGTGGCCGGATGCGGAACGCACCAGTGTGTCGACCACGACATTGGGGGCTACTCCCCTTCGCGCCGCCAGCCTAGCCGATCACCGGCCGGCGCGGTCACCGGGTGTGGCCGGGGCCACGGCGGCCCTCAGTCGGCGCGGGCCAGGCTCACCCCGAACAGCCCGTCCGGGTCGGTCCAGAACGCCCGCCTGTCGAACCCGGCGGCGGTCAGCTCGGCCCCGATCCCGTCCGGCCGGAACTTGGCCGACACCTCGGTCCGCAGCTCCTCACCGGCGGCGAACACCACGTCGGTGTCCAGCACCCGCACCCGGGTCGGGTGCTCGGCGCACAACCGCATCTCGATCCACTCCCGCTCGGGATCCCAGACCGCCACGTGCCGGAACGCGTCGACGTCGAAGTCCGCGCCCAGCTCGCGGTTGATCACCCGCAGCACGTTGCGGTTGAACTCGGCGGTCACGCCCGCCGCGTCGTCGTAGGCGGGCACGATCACGCCCGGGTCCTTGACCAGGTCGGTGCCGACCAGCAGCCAGTCGCCGGTCTCCAGCGCCGCGCGCATCGCGGTGAGGAACTCGGCCCGTTCCACCGGCAGCAGGTTGCCGATCGTGCCGCCGAGGAACGCCACCAGGCGCCGGCCGCCGGTGGGCAGCCGGTCCAGGTGGCGGGTGAAGTCGCCGACGATGCCCCGCACCCGCAGCCCCGGGTACGCGGCGGCGATCTGCTCGGTGGACGATCGCAACGCGCTCACCGACACGTCCAGCGGCACGAACGTGCCCAGGTCGCCGTGGCGGGTGAACGCGTCGAGCAGCAGCCGGGTCTTCTCCGACGAACCCGAACCGAGCTCGATCAGCGTCTTCGCGCCGGTCATGGTGGCCACGTCGTCGGCGTGCGCCGCCAGCACCGCCCGCTCGGCCCGGGTCGGGTAGTACTCCGGCAGGCGGGTGATCTCCTCGAACAGCTCGCTGCCCCGGGCGTCGTAGAACCACTTCGGCGGCAGCCACTTCGGCGTCGCGGTCAGCCCGACCCGTACGTCCTCCCGCAACCCACGGTCGAGGTCCTGCTGCTCCAGGTGGATCTCCAGCGGCTCCGCGCTCATCGGGTGTCCTCTCTTGCGGTGGGTACGGATCGTCAGGCGGCGGTCGTGTCCCGCACGTCGAGCCCGCCCGTGGTCGCCACCACGAGCCGGCCGTCCGGCACGGCCCGCCAGGCCGGGTCGTCGTCGAACGGTTCGGACGCCAGCAGCACCGAGTCCGGGCCGCGGCGCACCGACAGCGCGTGCCCGGCCGCGCTCGCCACCACCGTCGTACCGTCGGTGAGCAGCAGGTTCAGCCGCGAGCCGGGAGCGGCGGCGGTCACCGCCGCGACGGTGTCCGACACCGCCTCGTCCGGCGGCGCGCCGGCCCGCAGCCGGTGCCGGACCAGCGCCCACAGCA
Source organism: Micromonospora sp. ATLC20 (assembly GCF_057196585.1). Taxonomy (NCBI): domain Bacteria; kingdom Bacillati; phylum Actinomycetota; class Actinomycetes; order Micromonosporales; family Micromonosporaceae; genus Micromonospora; species Micromonospora sp. ATLC20. The sequence goes on along the minus strand of NZ_JBXUOV010000199.1, from coordinate 2,388 downwards.
GCGCCGAGTCGGTCGGTACGTCCAGGGTGATCAGGTCGCGGACGGGCAGGCCGGCGGCGAGCGGGACCAGGCTGTCCGGCCAGCCCCGCACCACGCCGTTGTGGCTGAACAGCCACCGCCCCTCGGCGAAGGGGGCGGCGGCGGTCTCGTGCAGCGGCATGCCGACGGTGGCGGAGCGGACCGCGGCCAGCACCGCCCGCACCCGCGTCACGGCGGCCAGTTCCGGCAGCGTGGTGTCGCTCCACATCGGCTGGGCCCGCCGGTAACGGACCGGGTCGCCGTCGCCGGGATACCAGGCGACGCCGAAACCGTCGGCGTTCACCGTGCCGCCGCCGCGCATGTCACGCGGCGCCCACGACTGGCGCAGCAGCCCGTACGGCGGGTCGAACAGCAGGCTGCCCAGGAGCACGGGTGGACCGAGGTACGCGAGGTGACGGCACATCGGGCCGGCTCACTCCTCCGGTCCGGCGTCACGGGCGCAGCGGAAACCGCTGAAGATCTGCCGCCGGATCGGGTAGTCCCAGTTGCGGAACGTACCCCGGCAGGCGGACCGGTCGGTGCCGAACGAGCCGCCCCGCAGCACCCGGTGGTCGTCGCCGAAGAAGACCTCCGAGTACTCCCGGTACGGGAACGCGGTGAAGCCCGGGTGACCCCGGAACGGCGAGGAGGTCCACTCCCACACGTCGCCGACGAGCTGATGCACGCCCAGCGGCGAGGCGCCCGCCGGGTACGCGCCCACCGGCGCCGGCCACAGGTGCCGCTGCCCCAGGTTGGCGTGCTCGGTGCCCGGGTCCTCGTCGCCCCACGGGTAGCGGCGGGACCGGCCGGTCGCCGGATCCCAGCGGGCCGCCTTCTCCCACTCCGCTTCAGTGGGCAGCCGCTTGCCGGCCCACGCCGCGTACGCCTGCGCCTCGTACCAGCAGACGTGCACCACCGGCTCGTCGTCGCGTACCGGCGACCAGCGGCCGAACCGGCGGTACGCCCAGCCGTCCCCGTCGCGCCGCCAATGCATCGGCGCGCTCAGGTCCGCCTCGACGCGGTGCCGCCAGCCCGCCTCGCTCCACCAGCGCGGCTCGTCGTACCCGCCGTCGGCGATGAACGCCCGGTACTGACCGTTCGTCACCGGCGCGGCGTCGATGACGTAGGCGGGCAGGTCGACGGTGTGCGCCGGGCGCTCGTTGTCCAGCGCCCACGGGTCGGTGGAGGTGCCCATGGTGAACGGCCCGGCCGGCACCCGTACCTCCCCGCCGACCCGGGCCCGGGGCTCCGGCGGGGGCGGCGCGTCCAGCACCGGGGCGCCGGCGCGCAGCTGGTGGGTGGCGAGCATGGTCTCGTCGTGCTGCTGCTCGTGCTGCACGATCATGCCGAACGCGAACCCGTCGGCGACGAGCGGACGCTCGGTGAAGCGGATGCCGTCGAGCAGGTCGAACACCTTGTCGCGGACCGTACGCACGTAGGCACGGGCCTCGGCCGGCGGCAGCAGCGGCAGCGCCGGGCGGTCCTTGCGGGGCTGCTTGAACGCGTCGTACAGGTCGTCGATGTCGTGGCGTACCGGTTCGCGGCCGCCGACGTCGCGGACCAGCCACAGCTCCTCCTGGTTGCCGACGTGCGCCAGGTCCCAGACCAGCGGCGACATCAGCGTGGAGTGCTGCCGGACCAGGTCGTCGTCGTCCACCGCGTCGGTCAGCAGCGCGGTACGGGCCCGGGTCCGCTCCAGTTCCGCGGCGATCCGGTCGCGTAGTCGCTCGGTGGTGGTCACCGGTGTCCCCTCTCCGCGGCGGCGCGGTGCCGCCGGATCGCTCGGTCGGTCTCGTCGTGGATGCCCTCGGGCAGGCCGAGCCTCGGCAGGGCCGTCAGGGCCAGGTCGAACAGCGCCGCCGCGGCGCTCGCCAGCGGACGCTCGGCCAGCCCGCACCGGGCCGCCGCGCGCCACCGGTCGGCGACCGGGCCGGCCGCCGCCAGCGCGTCCCGGGTGGTGGCCGGGTCGGTGAAGAGCGACGTGAGCACCGCCAGCGGCACCGTCCACGCCGGGCCGGGCTGGGTGTCGAGGTAGCGCAGCTCCAGGTAGCCGCGTGGGCGGACCGGCGGGAACAGTGTGCTGAGGTGGTATTCCAGGTCGCCGGTGGTGGGCGGGCGGGGCAGCGCCCCGGCCAGCCAGTCGGCGAACGTGACACCGGGGGGCGCGGTCCAGTCCGGGCCGTCGCCACGTACGCACAGCAGCGGCGCGGCGAGCGCGTACCGGGTCCAGGTCGCCACCGGGTCCTCGTCGGCGCGCTCGGGCGACCACACCGGACGGGTCCGGGCTGGGTCGATGGCCAGCCAGGTGGCCATCCGGGCGGAGGCCCAGCCGGTGCGGCGGCCCGCGTGCCGGTCGGCGGTGGCGAAGGC
>NZ_JBXUOV010000198.1:0-10117 GCF_057196585.1 Micromonospora sp. ATLC20 | reverse complement strand
GCCCGGCGGCGCCGGCGGCGACGACGCCGCGCGGGATCCGGCGCGGCCGCGGGCGCGCGCCGGGGGCATCGGGTGTCACAGGGCGGTCCCTCCGGTGATGACGGACGCCCTACCGGTGCGCGACGTCCTCGGTCCACCCGGCCGGAATCGGGTCCGATCCGGTCCGGCCGTCATTGAACCGAGCGTCCGGCGAGCCGTCAAATGTGGACGGTCTTGCCCGGCCCGGCCCCGTCGCGCGCGCCGGGCGGCGGTAGCGGTGTTGATCCGGAACAGGACCGAAAAGTTTCGGGATCCCGTCGCCCTCGATGGCGGTCGGGCGGCTGTCACCGACCCGTCGACGCTGATCGGAGGCCCTTTCCGGCAGCCGTAACGGCCGTTCAGGGTCCGAGCCGGGGTTACCACAACATTTCCGGAACTTGTTGACAGGATGAACCAGGCCTCCAATACTGTGGCCATCGGCGTATCTCGATTGACGTCGATGTCCGACCACCACCCGTGGCGCGGCTGTCGCCCCGGTCCCGCCGTCCGCGGGCGGGCGAGCACCCGCGGCTCGCGCCACCGGAAGCTGGCCGCCCGCCAGCCGTCACAGGGAGGAAACCCGTCCATGAAAGACGCCCCCGTCCGTACGGGCATCCGCAGGCGCGGACGCCTCAGGATGGCCCTCGGCGGCGCCTGTGCCGTGGCGCTGATCGCCGCCGGGGCGACGGCCGTCGCGTCAGGTCCGGCCTACGCCGACACCACCGTCACGTCGAACTCCACCGGCACCAACAACGGCTACTTCTATTCCTTCTGGAAGGACAGTGGCAACGTCTCCATGACCATGGGCAACGGTGGTCAGTACAGCACCCAGTGGAGCAACATCAACAACTTCGTCGCCGGCAAGGGCTGGAACCCGGGCGGCCGCCGCACGGTCAGCTACTCCGGCAGCTTCAACCCGTCCGGCAACGCGTACCTGACGCTCTACGGCTGGACGCGCAACCCGCTCGTCGAGTACTACATCGTGGACAGCTGGGGCAGCTGGCGCCCGCCGGGCAGCGGCTACATGGGTTCGGTGTCCTCCGACGGCGGCACGTACGACATCTACCGCACCCAGCGGGTCAACGCCCCCTCGATCGAGGGCACCCGGACGTTCTACCAGTACTGGAGCGTCCGCCAGTCGAAGCGCGTGGGCGGCACCATCACCTCCGGCAACCACTTCGACGCCTGGTCGCGCTACGGCATGAACCTCGGTTCGCACGACTACCAGATCCTGGCCACCGAGGGCTACCAGAGCAGCGGCAACTCCAACATCACGATCGGCGGCACCGGCGGTGGCAACCCGACCACCCCGCCGCCGAACAACGGTGGCTGCACGGTCAGCGTCAGCCGCGCCGAGGAGTGGGGCGACCGGTTCAACGTGACCTTCTCGGTCAGCGGCACCAGCAACTGGGTGGTCAGCATCCAGACCCAGGGCGGGCAGAGCCTGCAGAACAGCTGGAACGCGTCGGTCAGCGGCACCAGCGGCACGCTCACCGCGCGCCCGAACGGCAACGGCAACAACTTCGGCATCACGCTCTACAAGAACGGCAACAGCAACACCCCGACGGCGACCTGTTCCGCCGCCTGAGCCCTTTTCCGGGGAGGGGGTGCCGCGCCTGGCGCGGCACCCCCGTTTCGTGCGCCAGGAGTGCCATGATGTGACGGCCGACACACCTGGGCAAAAACTTGATTGATTCCAAAAGACCGGACTAAGGTCGTCGCATGACGGCCGACTTCGAGACGCAGCTCCGGGCGGTCTCGTTGCGGGTGACCCGGCCCCGCCTGGCGGTGCTGTCCGCGCTGCGCGACCACCCGCACGTCGACACCGACACGGTGATCGCCCTGGTCCGCGCCGAGCAGCCCACCGTGTCCCACCAGGCGGTCTACGATGTGCTCCGGGCACTCACCGACGCCGGGCTGATCCGGCGCATCCAGCCGGCCGGCGCCACGGCCCGCTACGAGTCGCGGGTGGGAGACAACCACCACCACGTCGTGTGCCGTTCCTGCGGCGCCATCGCCGACGTCGAGTGCGCTGTCGGCCGCGCCCCCTGTCTCACCGCCTCGGACGACCACGGCTTCGTGGTGGACGAGGCGGAGGTCGTCTACTGGGGCACCTGCCCCGGCTGCGCGGCCGACCGCACCGCCCAGTGATCCGCCAGTTCGGAAGGAAGCAGATGAGCGACACCCAGGACAACCGGCCCGTCAGCCCGCAGGGCGTGGACGCCAAGGAGGCGGCCGGCTGCCCGGTCGCGCACGACTCCGTGACCGCGCACGGCAGCGAGAGCGAGAACCCGGCGATCGACTCGCCGACCCCGAAGACCGGCGGTCGTCCGCGCAGCAACCGCGACTGGTGGCCCAACCAGCTCGACCTGTCGGTGCTGCACGCCCACTCGTCCAAGGGCAACCCGCTGGGCCCGGAGTTCAGCTACGCCAAGGAGTTCGCGAAGCTCGACGTCGAGGCGCTCAAGCGGGACATCACCGAGGTGCTCACCACCTCGCAGGACTGGTGGCCGGCCGACTTCGGCCACTACGGCGGCCTGATGATCCGGATGAGCTGGCACGCCGCGGGCACCTACCGCATCGAGGACGGCCGCGGTGGCGCCGGCGACGGCGGGCAGCGGTTCGCCCCGCTGAACAGCTGGCCGGACAACGCCAACCTGGACAAGGCCCGCCGGCTGCTCTGGCCGGTCAAGCAGAAGTACGGCCAGAAGATCTCCTGGGCCGATCTGCTGGTGCTCGCCGGCAACGTGGCGCTGGAGTCGATGGGCTTCAAGACCTTCGGCTTCGGCTTCGGCCGGGAGGACGTCTGGGAGCCGGAGGAGATCTTCTGGGGTCCCGAGGACACCTGGCTGGGTGACGAGCGCTACGCCTCCGAGAAGGACATGGTGGCCGGCGTCGGCGCGACCGAGATGGGTCTGATCTACGTCAACCCGGAGGGCCCGCGCGGCAACGCCGACCCGCTCGCGGCGGCGCACTTCATCCGTGAGACGTTCCGCCGGATGGCGATGAACGACGAGGAGACCGTCGCGCTGATCGCCGGCGGCCACACGTTCGGCAAGACCCACGGCGCGGGCCCCGCCGACGCGCACGTCGGCCCCGAGCCGGAGGCCGCGCCGCTGGAGGCGCAGGGCCTGGGCTGGCTGAGCACGTACGGCGAGGGCAAGGGCGGCGACACGATCACCAGCGGCCTCGAGGTCACCTGGACCGACAAGCCGACCCAGTGGAGCAACCGGTTCTTCGAGATCCTCTTCGGCTACGAGTGGGAGCTGACCACCAGCCCCGGCGGCGCCAAGCAGTGGGTCGCCAAGGACGCCGAGGCGATCATCCCGGACGCCCACGACCCGTCGAAGAAGCACAAGCCGACGATGCTCACGACCGACCTGTCGCTGCGCGTCGACCCGGCGTACGAGAAGATCTCCCGCCGCTTCCTGGAGAACCCGGACGAGTTCGCGCTGGCGTTCGCCAAGGCCTGGTACAAGCTGCTGCACCGTGACATGGGCCCGGTCAGCCGCTTCCTCGGCCCGTGGGTGCCCGAGGCCCAGCTCTGGCAGGACCCGGTGCCGGCCGCCGCGCACGAGCTGGTGAACGACGCCGACGTCGCCGCCCTCAAGGCGAAGGTGCTGGAGTCCGGCCTCACCACCGCCCAGCTGGTCTCCACCGCCTGGGCCTCGGCCGCGAGCTACCGCTCCACCGACAAGCGCGGTGGCGCCAACGGCGCGCGGATCCGGCTGGAGCCGCAGCGCAACTGGGAGGTCAACCAGCCCGAGCAGCTCGCCACCGTGCTGGCCACCCTGGAGGGCATCCAGCAGGAGTTCAACGCCGCCGGCGGCGCCCAGATCTCGCTCGCCGACCTGATCGTGCTGGCCGGCTCGGCCGCTGTCGAGCAGGCGGCGCGGGACGCCGGCGTCGAGGTGACGGTGCCGTTCCACCCGGGTCGTACCGACGCCACCCAGGAGCAGACCGACGTCGAGTCGTTCCGCGTGATGGAGCCGCGCGCCGACGGGTTCCGCAACTACCTGCGGCCGGGCGAGAAGACCCAGCCGGAGGTGCTGCTCGTCGACCGCGCGTACATGCTGAACCTGACCGCGCCGGAGATGACCGTCCTGGTCGGCGGCCTGCGCGCGCTCGGCAACAACGTCGGCGGCGCCGCGCACGGCGTCCTCACCGACCGGCCCGGGGTGCTCACCAACGACTTCTTCGTCAACCTGCTCTCCCCGGGCACCCGGTGGAAGGCGGCGGAGTCCGGGGAGCACGTGTACGAGATCCGCGACCTGGCGACCGACCAGGTGAAGTGGACCGCCACCGCGGTCGACCTCATCTTCGGCTCCAACTCGCAGCTGCGGGCGCTCGCCGAGGTCTACGCCAGCGACGACGCGCGGGAGAAGTTCGTCCGCGACTTCGTCGCCGCCTGGACGAAGGTCATGGAGCTGGACCGCTTCGACCTGGCCTGATCCGCCACATCTGAGCGAGCCCCGGTCCGTCGCGCCGCGACGGGCCGGGGCTCGTCCGTGTCCGGGGTGCCGGGTGCCGGGGGGATCAGCGGCACGCACCCGGCCCGCAAACGTTGGAAAATCTGCTCGGAAGTTGCGGTCGTCCCGCGCAGCGGTTGGTGCCGTCCCGAGCAGCGGGATCTCGGCCGAGCGCCGGCCCGCTCGCTCCAGCGTGGATCACCGCTGGTGGTCGCGTATCCGAGCTCATTCGTGTTGCCTGCTGGTTTCGAAAACTTTGCCGCAAGCTCTTGCAAAGACTTTCATGAATGGCGCATGGTGTTCGCTACCCGGGACGGCCGCCCCACCCCCGCTCACCCTTTCGAACCCACGGAAGAGGTCCCCCAGCCATGCACTCCGCCAGGCCACACCCCCGCGGCCGCACCGGTCGCCTGCTGCTCGCCGCCGCGCTCGTCGCGGCCGGCGGCACGGTGGCCGTCGCCGTCGCCGCCGCCACCACCGCCCCCGCCCCCGCCCGCGCCGCCGTCGCGCTCAACGACAGCGAGGTGACCGCCAACCTCTGGGAATGGAACTGGACCTCGGTCGCCGCCGCCTGCACCGACCACCTCGGACCGGCCGGATACGGCGCGGTGCAGGTGGCGCCGCCGCAGGAGTCGGTGAAGCTGCCCGCCAGCGCCGACGGCGCGTACCCCTGGTACGAGGTGTACCAGCCGGTGTCGTACAAGCTGGACAGCCGGTTCGGCAACCGCCAGCAGTTCGCCGCGATGGTCACCGCGTGCCACAACGCCGGTGTGCGCGTCTACGTCGACGCGGTGGTCAACCACATGGCCGGCACGAACAACCCGGCCGGTACGCGCGGCTACGCCGGCACCGAGTTCTCCGGCTACAGCTACCCGGCCGTGCCGTACGGCGACGGCGACTTCCACCGCCCCGGCGACAACTGCCCGACCGGCGGCGCGATCAGCGACTGGAACAACGAGGCCCAGGTGACCAGCTGCGAGCTGCTGTCGCTGTCCGACCTCTACACCGAGAAGGAAGCCGTCCGCAACAAGATCGCCGGTTACCTGAACGACCTGATCGGGCTCGGCGTCGACGGCTTCCGGGTTGACGCGGTCAAGCACATCCGCAAGGACGACTTCGCGGCCGTCCTCGGCAAGCTGAACAACACAGTCGTCGAGGGCCGGCGTCCGTACGTCGCGCAGGAGATCTTCGACGGGGCGAGCAACCCGGCGTTGCAGGCCCGCGCGTACATCGGCAACGGCGACGTGCTCGACTTCGCGTACGCCAAGGGCATCCGCTCGGCGTTCCAGGGCTCCATCTCGGCGCTGGCCAACGTGCCGAACTGGAACCTCGACGCGCCCGACGCCAACGTCTTCGCCATGGTCACCAACCACGACCTGGAGCGCGACGGCGTGGTGCTGTCGTACAAGAACGGCACCGACTACGTGCTGGCGAACTACTTCGCGCTGGCCTACCCGCACGGCAAGCCGTCGGTCTACGACAGCTTCACCTGGTCCAACCGCAACCAGTCCCCGCCGCACGACGGCACCGGACGGGTCACCGACACGGTCTGCGGCGCCACCTGGACCTGTCTGAGCCGCACCACCGGCATCAAGGGCATGGTCGGCTGGGCCAACGCCGCCCGCCCGGTGAAGACCGTCTCGGACTTCACCACGGTGAACAGCAACGTGATCGGCTTCCACCGGGGCGACCGGGCGTGGATCGGCATCAACGACTCCGGCTCCGCCACCACCGCCACCTTCACCACCGGGCTCGCCGACGGCCGGTACTGCGACGTCATCTCCGGCGTCGCCACCGGCAGCGGCTGCACCGGCTCCACGGTGACCGTGTCCGGCGGCCGGGCCACCGTGACCCTCCCGGCGAACGACGCGGTCGCGATCCACGTGAACGCCCGGCCGGGCGCGAGCCCGTCCCCGTCGGCCTCCCCGACCGCCTCGCCGACGGCGTCGCCCACCGTCAGCCCGGGGGACCGGATCGCCACCACGTTCACCGTCGCCGCGAACGTGGCCGCCGGGCAGGACGTCCGCGTCGTCGGCAGCATCCCCGAGCTGGGCTCGTGGACGCCCGCGAACGGCGTCAAGCTCGCCGCGCAGGGCGGCGGCGCCTACCGCGCCACCGTCAGCCTGCCCCGGTCCACCGCGGTGGAGTACAAGTTCGTCAAGCTGACCGCCGCCGGTGCCGTCACCTGGGAGTCCGGCGCGAACCGGACGTTCACCACCCCGGCCGGCGGCACGTACGCGGTGACCGAGACGTTCCGCGGCGACACCGTCAGCACGACTGTGGCCACCACGTTCTCCGCCACCGCGACCACCGTCTACGGGCAGAACGTGTTCGTGGTCGGCAACATCCCGGCGCTCGGCGGCTGGAACCCGGCCGCCGCCGTCGCGCTCTCGCCGGCCGCCTACCCGGTCTGGCGGGCCACAGTCGACCTGCCCGCGAACACCGCTGTCGAGTACAAGTACGTCAAGAAGAACCCGGACGGCACGGTGATCTGGGAGTCCGGCGCGAACCGGACGCTCACCACGCCGGCCGGCGGCACCCGGGCCGTCACCGACACCTGGCGCTGACGATCGTGCGGCCCGTCCCCCTCACCCCTGGGGACGGGCCGCATCCGCGCCGGTCAGACCGCCGCGAACGACCAGACCTGGGCCGGGTTGCCGAACCCGGTGCAGCGGTAGATCTGGACGGTCGCGCCGTCAGCGTCCGATCCACTCCGCACGTCCATGCACCGGCCACCGACCTGCGACTTGATCTGGTGCACCCCCGCCAACGAGTTCGGGTCGACCGTCCACTTCATGCTCGACGTGCCGGTGCAGGCCCACTGCTGCAACGGCGTGCCGTCGGCGTTCACCCCGTTGCGGACGTCCACGCACATGCCGCTGAACTGGTTGACGAACGTGTAGGTGTCCCTGCCCACCGGCGACCAGCGCTGCACGGCCTGGCCGTCACAGGTGCGCTGCACGACCCGGCCGCCGAGCGACGACGGGGCGCCGGACCGGTCCACCTCCAGGCACTTGCCGCTGCCGTAGTTGACGATGGCGTAGTGGCCGCTGGCGGCCTGTGCCGGCGGGCCGTACGCCACCCCGAACCCGGCGGCGAGCAGTCCCGCCGCCAGCACCCCGGCCGCTCTCTTCCCGATCATGGTGTCTCCCCTCGGAGTCGTGTCGTCGTCCCGGATCCGCCGGTGGTCACCGGCCGGACGACTGGGGACGACGCTAGGGAGCCGCGACGGAACCCGGATCCGGGTTCCTCCTAGTCGACGAGGCCGCGCGGGCACCCTGTCGGGTTCGCGTCGCGCCCGCCCGGACGGACCACACCGGCGGCTAGCGTGCGGTCATGGGCAGCGGTCCGGCGCCGGCCGGTGCCGTCGGCACGGCCACGGACACCGGTGATGACGCCCTGCTCGGGCGCGCCGACGAGTGCCGGCGGCTCGGCGCGCTGCTGGCCGACGCGGTCGACGGTCACGGCGGTGCCCTGGTGCTGCGCGGTGCGGCAGGCGTGGGCAAGACGGCGCTGCTGCAGCACTGTGCCGCCCGGTCCACCGGGATGCGGGTGCTGCGCGCCACCGGCGCGCCGTTCGAGGCGGAGCTGCCGTTCTCCGCGCTGCACCAACTGGCGCGCCCGCTGCTGCACCGGCTCGGCGATCTGCCCGCGCAGCAGGCCGACGCGCTGCGTACCGTCTTCGCCATCGACGGTAGTTCCCGTCCGGTCAACCGGCTCGCCGCGTACGTGGCGACGCTGAGCCTGCTCACGACGGCGGCCGAGGACACGCCGGTGCTCTGCCTGGTCGACGACGCGCACTGGATCGACCCGGCCTCGGCGGAGGCGCTGCTGTTCACCGCGCGGCGGCTGCTCGCGGACCGGGTCGCCGTCGTCTTCGCGGCCCGCGACGCCCCCGCGTTCCCCGCGCCCGGCCTGCCGGAGCTGCCGCTGACCGGTCTGGCGCGGGACGACGCGATCCGGCTCGCCATGCGCGCCGGCCTGGACCGCCGGGTCGCCGCCGACCTGGCGGCGGCCACCGCCGGCAACCCGCTCGCGCTGACCGAACTGCCGGCGACGCTGTCCGAGGAGCACCGCAACGGATGGCTGCCGCTGCGGGAGCCGCTCGTGCTCGTCGAACGGATCGAGATGACCGTCCTCGCGCACGCCCGCGGGCTGCCCGACGACACCTGGCGTGCGCTCGTCGCCTGCGCGGTCACCGAGGCCACCACCCCGGCGCTGCTGGAGCGGATCCTGGCGGCGGACGGGCTGCGCCTGGGCGTGCTCGACCCGGCGGTCGACGCCGGGCTGATCCGGGTGACCGACCGCGAGGTGACGTTCCGCCACCCGCTGACCCGCGCCGCGGTCCACTCGGTCGCCGGCCCCGGCCGGCGGCGGGCCGCCCACCTGGCGGTGGCCGCCGCGCTCACCGGCGACGACACCGCCGACCGCCGGGCCTGGCATCTCGCGGCCGCCACCACAGTGCCCGACGAGGGCGTCGCCGCGTTGCTGGCCGGCTCCGCCGAGCGGGCACAACGCCGGGGCGGCGTGGTGGCCGAGGCCCGCGCGTACGAGCGGTCCGCCCGTCTCACCCCCGACCCGGACGTACGCGCGTCCCGGCTCGCCGCCGCGTCCCGCGCCTGGGCCAACGCCGGCGCGAGCCGGCACGCCATCACGCTGGGCGAGGAGGCGATCGGGCTGACCCGGCGCGCCGACCTGCGCTGCCGGGTCAAGCCGCTGCTCGCCCACCTGGCGCAGCAGCACGGTGACATGGCGGGCGCCGAGGCGTACCTGGCCGACGCGCAGACGTACGCGCAAGCGGATCCGCTCGGCGCGGCCCGGCTGATGAGCGCCCGCGTCAACCAGTTCTGGGCGCGGCTGGACGTCGCCGGCATGGTGCCGCTGTGCGCGCGGGTGGCCGAGCTGGCCGCCGCTGATACGGGCGCGACCTGGCCGAAGGGGCCGATCCGGCTGGCCGCGGCGCAGGTGCTGGCCGGGCTGCCCGAGGGGGTCGCGTCGGCCCGTACCCTGGTCGCCGCCTGCGCCGGCCACGCCGACGGATCGGCGGCGGAGCTGGCCGAGGTGTTCTGCTGGATCGGGGACCACGACACCGCGCGGGCGCTGCTGGAACCGGAGATCGACCGGGCCCGCGCCACCGACGACGTGTTCCTGCTGGCGTACGCCCTGCCCCGGCTCGCCGGGCTGGAGTGGCGCACCGGCCGGCTGCACGCGGCGTACCAGGCCGCCGCCGAGGCGGTCCGGATCGCCGAGCAGGTGGCGCTTCCGGTGCTGCGGGCGGAGGCACTGGCCGCGCTGGCCCTGGTGGAGGCGCTGCTCGGCGAGGAGCCGGAGGCGCTCGCGCACGTCGACGACGCCCGCCGGCTCCTGCCGGGCGAGTTCCGGGAGATCGAGGTCCGGCTCCGCTACGCCACCGGGATCGCGGCGGTGGTGGGGGCGCGCTGGCACGACGCCGTGACCGAACTGGAACGGGTCCGCCGGGCCCAGCGCGACGGCGGCATCGCCGAACCGGGGTGGCTGCCTGTCGCCGCCGAGCTGGCCGAGGCGTACACGCACCTGTCCGACCCGCAGCGGTCGGCGCGGCGGTTGCGTGACCTGACCGGGGCCGGCGGTGCCGCCGCCCGCGCCGCCGC
>NZ_JBXUOV010000197.1:0-10182 GCF_057196585.1 Micromonospora sp. ATLC20 | reverse complement strand
GGGTACCCCGCCACGTGGACGGGCACCAACACCCCCCCCCCCCCCCCCCCCCCCCCCGGTAAACGCCCAACGGGGGGGGGGGTGGCCCCCCCCGCCCCACCCCACCGTCGGCGCCCTCCGCCACCATCAGGAACCGCGATGAGGTGAGGAACGACAATGACTTCCCGGGTAGGCGTCGGCGGCTGGTACCGGAGCCGCGTCGTGTGGATCGAGGTGTGCCTGCTGGCCGCGTCGATCGGTGTGGCCGCCGTGGTCACCTCGACCACCCCGAGGACGGACCCGGCAGCTCTCCGCCAAGAGATCCTGACCCGGATGCGCACGACCCTCGAGCAGGCGGACCCGAAAGATCATCAGCACGCCGGGCACACGGCCCCAGAGGTGCCAGCCGGAGAGCAGGCCGCGCCGGCGGTCGTCTGCGGAGTCCATGTCTACGGTTACGAGCCCACCGGGGCCGCCACACTGGCCGACGTCCGGACGGTCTACGGCTTCCACCTCTGCGGCGTCGCCGAACAGAAGCGCCATTGGGACGGGGCGGTCAAACTCGTCGGCCCGGTGATCATGGACATGACCACCCGGCCTCCCGGCATTCAGGTGGTCGAGGCGACCGCCGACGTCAGGTTCGTCGACCGGCTACGGGAGATGTTCCCCGACAAGTACGAGGAACTGGCACTCAGGGAAGCGCTTCCTCCAGCGGAGATGGCCGACCTGCGGCGCCGGTACGACGCCGCCGCCGGCCTCTGACCACGCCGAGCGGCCGATACCCGCTGCGCGGCGCCGCAGGCGGCGAGGGCGAGAACGACAGCGGTCAAGGCGCCCGCACCGGGCAGGGAAGCGCTACGAGGACCGGACATGAGCGAATGTCGGACCGGCCCCCGGTCGAGCAGGACCACCTGATTCTCACGTCTCCGCCGGTGGTCGACGGGCTGCTCGTCCTGGAGTCCGGCGTCGCTGCGGACGCACCGTGCCACGACGGTGCCGCAGCGCGTAGAGCGCCGCGCTGACCGCGAAGATCGCTGCGCTGGCCAGCAGCCAGCGGGCCAGCAGCGGCTGCGGGGTCAGGCCGGTCGCCGCCGTGTACGTGTCGCCGCCGAGCCCGAGGATGCCGGGAAGATAGACGAGCAGGAGCAGTCCGGAGGCGAGCGCGGGCACCCGCACGTGATTCAGCGCCGATCGGCGCCCGCCCACCGCGGCGCGCAGCGCCCGGTCGACCAGCGCGTAGAACGGGAACAGGAGCAGGTCGTGGGCGATGACCGCGCCGACGAACCAGAGCAGCATCCGGCCGGCGGCCGGTTCTCCGGCCAGCCGCAGAGCTATCCAGCCGGTCACCGCGAAGCAGCCCAGCAGGAGCAGCAGGTGCCAGGGCGCGGCGCCGTAGCCACGCCGGAACTCAGTCATCGGGCTGGTCCTCGAAGGTGATGTCGCGGACCCACTTCGTGCAGTGCACGCCCGGCAGCGCCGGCACGATGATGCGGGCGGGGTAGCCGTGGTCGGCCGAGAGGTCCACGCCGTTGACTCTCAGGGCGAGCAGCGAGTCGGGGTGGCGGACCTGGTCGGCCTGTAGCCGGGCCTGACGGAACAGGCCGCTCCGTTCCAGCGACTCGACCCGCGCCACGGCGCTGCCGGCTGCGCCGACCTGCGCCGCGAGGTCCCGTAGCCGCACCCCCGTCCAGGTCTGCGTCGTCGACCAGCCCTCCACGCAGGCGATCGGCAGGTCGGCGGTGTGCTGCGTCATCGCGAGCAGGCCGTCGCGGTCCACCTCCACCGTGCGGCTGCCGGCGCGCACCGTCAGCCGCCACTGAGCACCGGTGTCGTCGGGTCGGACACCGGCCGCGGCGGCGGTCCGGTTGACCGGGAAACCGCTGGGTCCGTCGTCGTGCTGCCGGCCCCGCGGTAGCAGCAGCGCGGTACGGCGCAGCACCCCGTCCAGGCTCTGCCCGACGGTCAGCGCCGCCAGCAGCAACACGCCGCCCCCGGTCAGGGCGAGGACGCCACGCCGGCTCATCGTCGCCGGGCCGGGCCGGCGGGCCACCAGCCCGTCCGGATCCGGCGGCTCCGGCACGGTCTCCTCCGTGGTCGTACGCATGAAGCGCGGGCCGCGCAGCGCGGAGATCGTACGAGGAAGCTTGATCAGCACGTGCGCGACGAGGGCGGCGGTGAAGATCCAGGCGCCGTACCAGTGCGCGGTGTAGAAGTCGAATCCGAACAGGTAGGCGTACTGGATGTTGAGCAGGCCGGTGGCCGTCTCGAAGAGGATTCCGCCCACCAGGAGCAGCAGGGAGAGCAGTTCGAGCACCTGGGCCACGGACCGGGCCGGCGGCCAGTCGAACAGCTTGGGTACCACTGACCAGAGTTTCGCCACGACCACCGGTACCAACACGATGCCGAGCGTCACGTGCAGTCCCTGGGTGAGTCGGAACAGCCAGGCGGGACGGGTCGGCCAGTCGAAGACGGGAGGGTGCAGCCAGCCCACGTCGCTGGGAAATGCCTGGCCGAGCCGGGGGCCGTACGCGATCCAGTCCAGTAAACCGGTGATGATCACCAACGGGAGCGTGGCGAGCAGGACGACGCCGAACACGGACGTCAGCCAGGGACCACGCACCGGACTGCGCCACGCGTCGGCGGCGGCGTCGGCTCCGGGCGGGCGATGCCGGTCCAACGTACGCCACAGCCGCGCCGGGTAGGCGGCAGGTGGTTCGTCGGACGGCGGGTCGGCTGGCACGGTTCCTCCAGTCGGCGAGGCCGTCGGACCGGACGCGACGGGCTTCGTGCAGGACGCTAACCGGCAACGGCGCCCTCGGGCGGGCTTTGCCGCATTACCGAAGGCTTACCGGCCGTCCCCTTACGAAGTGCTGACGTCGGAGCCGAACGAGCCCCGGCGGCTTCTCCGCTGACCTAGCGTGACGCAATGCGGGTACTCGTCACCGGCGCCGCCGGGTTCATCGGATCGCAGGTCGCGGACCTGCTCGTCGCGCAGGGCCATCAGGTGGTGTGCCTGGACGCGCTGTTGCCCCAGGCGCACGGGAGTGAGCCGCCCGAGTGGTTCCGCCGCCATGAACCGGTCGTCGGCGACATCCGCGATGCGCACCTGCTCGACGATCTGCTAGCGGGCGTCGACGCCGTGTGTCACCAGGCGGCGATGGTCGGGCACGGGCTGGACCCGTCGGATGCGCCCGACTACGTCAGCCACAACGACTACGGCACGGCGGTGCTGCTGGCAGCGATGCACCGGGCCGGCGTGTCTCGCCTGGTGCTGGCCAGTTCCATGGTCGTCTACGGCGAAGGGCGATACACGTGCGCCCGGCACGGCGTCGTCCGGCCGGCCCCACGCCGCGCCGCCGATGTCGCCGTCGGCCGGTACGACCCCACCTGCCCGGTCTGCGCCGGCGCACTCGCCAGCGCGCTCGTGCCGGAGGACGCCCCGCTCGAACCGCGCAGCACCTACGCGGCCAGCAAACTGGCCCAGGAGAACCTGGCCGCCGCGTGGAGCCGGCAGACCGGGGCGGGGGTCTGGGCACTGCGCTACCACAACGTGTACGGCCCCCGGATGCCCCGCGACACGCCGTACGCCGGAGTCGCGTCGATCTTCCGGTCGGCGCTGGCCCACGGCCGGCCGCCGCGCCTCTACGAGGACGGCTTGCAGCAGCGCGACTTCGTGCACGTCTCCGACGTGGCGCGCGCCAACGTGCTGGCGCTGACCGCTCCGGCTCCGGACGGCCTGGTGCCGGTGAACGTCTGCTCCGGCCGGCCGCACACCGTCGGTGATCTCGCCACCGCCTTGGCGGCGGCGATGGACGGTCCGGCGCCGGTGGTCGTCGGCGGTGCCCGGCCGGCCGACGTGCGGCACGTGGTCGCCGATCCTCGCCGCGCACGCGACCTGCTCGGATACACCGCACAGGTCAGCTTCGCCGACGGGGTGGCCGCCTTCGCCACGGATCCGCTGCGGGAACGCGCCGCCGTGTCGGTCTGAGCGGCCCGCCCCGGCCCGCCACCGGCGGCAGGGCGGCTCACGAGACGGTGAACACGAGGTGATTGACGGCGAGGGCGGTGAGCGCCTGCCCGGCCAGCCACCAGCGGTGCGTCGCGGCGGGTAGGTGCGCCACGGCGACGAGCAGCCAGACCGTGAACGGTAGCCAGATCCGCTCGACCTCCGCCTTGCTCATGCCCGACAGGTCGGCGGCGAGCACCGCCAGCACCGCGGCGGCCGGCAGCAGAACGGTCGGCCCCAGTGTCCCGACCCGTCGCGTGGGCGCGCCGAGCCGCCGGTTCCGCACCGCGACGTGGGTCAGCGGGGCACCGCCAGGTGCTGGTCTGCCGGTGCCGGGCGTCCAAGCGGCCGGTGCCGGGGAACCGTCCCACCCTCGCCAGGCCCGGCGGGCCGCGTGCAGAGTGCGACGCAGTGCCGGTCCGACGACCGGACCGGCAGAGAGCAGCAGCGCCGCCAGGTTCGCCCAGACCCAGTAGGCGTACGGACGGTCGGCCGCCCAGCCCTGGTAGTAGCGCTCGACCACCCGGTCGTACCCCTGCCACCAGTGGAAACCCGCGACGGTGAACACCGTCGCCACAGTGGTCACCCCGGCCGCACCGGCGAGCAGCGCGGCAACTCGGCCTCCTGGACGCAGCGCGAGCACGACGAGAGCCAGGGGCGCGACGAGTACGAAGCCGTAGGACAGGTACAGCGCGAAGCCGAGCAGCACGCCGCCCGCCAACGCGGTCGCGGTTCCCCGCACGGCCAGCAGCGCGAGGCCGGCGGCTATCACCCCGGTGAAGAGACCGTCGGCGGAGGCACCCACCCAGACCGCTCCGGGCAGCAGCACCAGGAACGGCAACGACGCGCGGGCGGCCCCTCCGGCGCCCAGTGCCCGCAGGGCGATCGGCACGGACACCACGACGCTCGCCCCGACCAGGACGCAGGCCATCGCCGCCGCCGTGCCACCGCCCAGGCCGACCCGGTCGAGCGCGACGAACACCAGCAGGGCACCTGGTGGATGGCCGGCCGTGTGGGTGGACCACGAGTCCGGCTGGAAGTCCAGGATGCGGTCCGCGAAACCGGCCAGCATCCGCCCGGCATCGGTGACCCGGGGTACCTCGTGCAGATACTCCGCCTGCGGGGTGAGCCGTGTCGTCAGCCCCGCCGACCAGCCGTCCACCAGCGCCAGGGCGAGCGTCCAGCCGACCGCCGCCAGGTAGCCGACGGACAGCAGAGGGCCCCACCGGGCGGTGCGGGCCCACTGCGTTCCGGGGCCGACCACCGCGGCGGCGATCGCCAACGCGGCCGGCGTGCCCCAGCCCAGGTGCGGTCTCCAGGTGGCATAGAGCGGCGCGGCGTCGGCGTGCAGGCCCACCCCGGCCCGGTTGAGCATCGCGCCCACCGCGACGGCGGTGACCAGCAGCGTCGCCTCGACGCCCAGCACCAGCAGGTCCCCCCGGTGTCGATCCGGGAGGCGGTGGTGGACGGACGAGCGGAAAACGGTGGCACCGGGTCTCATGTCGACCGGACGGTACGGCTCGGTTCCTCCGCTGTCAGCCGCTTCGCCGGTACGTCACCGGACGGTAAGAAGCGTCGGCTCGGTAAGTGTTCCGTAAGGTTGAATCGAGCGCGCACCGTCGTCGGGCGGCCCTAGCGTCGGCGGTATGCCGACACAGATCGACGTGGTGCTGCCGTGCCTGGACGAGGCCGCTGCTCTGCCCGCCGTGCTGACCGCGTTGCCGCCCGGGTACCGGGCGATCGTCGTTGACAACGGGTCGCGCGACGGCTCACCCGAGGTGGCCGCCCGGCACGGGGCCCGGGTGGTGCACGAACCACGGCGCGGGTACGGAGCGGCCGTGCACACCGGGGTCGAGGCCGCCGACACGGAACTGGTCTGCGTGCTGGACGCCGACGGCTCGTTCGCTCCCCGGGAGTTACCCGCTCTGGTCGCCCTCGTCGAAGACGGGGTCGCTGATCTGGCCGTCGGCCGTCGCCGACCGATCGGCGTCGGGGTGTGGCCCTGGCACGCCCGGGCGGGCACGGCGCTGGTCGCCGCGCTGCTGCGGCACCGGGGCATGCCGCTGCGCGACCTCAGCCCGATCCGGGTGGCGCGCCGGGAGGCGCTGCTCGCCCTCGGGGTCACCGACCGGGCCTTCGGCTATCCGCTGGAGCTGTTGATCCGAGCCGCCGCGGCGGGCTGGCGCATCCACGAGGTGGACGTCACCTACGCACCGCGCGCTGCCGGCACCCGTTCCAAGGTCTCCGGCTCGGTGCGGGGCACCCTGCGGGCCACCCGAGACTTCGCCGCCGTGTTGCGTACCGTCCGGAAGTCCCGGTGACCGTCGTACTGGTGATGGCCAAGGCGCCCGTGCCCGGTCTGGTGAAGACCCGGCTGTGCCCGCCGGTGACTCCCGTCCAGGCCGCCCGGCTGGCCGCCGCCGCGCTGCTCGACACCCTGGACGCCGTCCGGGGGACACCAGGGGTGACGCCGGTTCTGGCGTTGGCCGGACATCTCGCGGAAGCCGTGGACGGCGTGGAGCTGACCGCCGCCCTCGCCGGTTGGTCGGTCCTGCCGCAGCGCGGCACGGACCTCGCCGACCGGCTCGCGCACGCCCACCTCGACGTCGCCGAGACGTTCCCCGGCCGCTGGGTGCTGCAGATCGGGATGGACACCCCGCAACTGACCCCGACGTCGCTGGCCGCGGCCGTGCGCCGGCTCGAAGATGCCGACGCGGCGCTCGGCTTCGCCCACGACGGCGGCTGGTGGGCGCTCGGGCTGCACGACCCCCGGCAGGCCGTGATGCTACGGGCGGTGCCGATGTCGACGCCGGTGACGGGCCGATCGACATGGTCCGCGCTGACCGGACGCGGGTTACGCCCCGTGCCGCTGCCCGTGCTGCGGGACGTGGACGACTGGTCCGACGCGCACGCCGTGGCGTCGGCGGTCCCGGACGGCCGGTTCGCCCGCCAGGTCGAGGCCGTGCGTCGCGACATGGTGGTACGCGCGTGAACGGGGACGGATTCGCCTCCGCGCTACGCGACCCCGCCGGAGACGTGCACTGGCTGGTGCCTGCGGATGGGCCCAGCCGCCGCCTGCCGGTGGAGCGGTGGCATCGGCAGGCCACCGCCGCGGAGGCGACGGTGGTGGCCCGCTGTGCCGGTCCCACCCTCGACCTGGGGTGCGGTCCGGGCCGGATGTCGGTGGCATTGACCAGGGCCGGGTTGAGCGCTGTGGGGGTGGACGTGTCGCCGCTGGCGGTGGCGCTGACCCGGGCGCGCGGCGCGGTCGCCGTGCACGCCGACCTGTTCGGCCCGCTGCCGGCCGAGGGACGGTGGGCACACACGGTGCTGCTCGACGGGAACATCGGCATCGGGGGCGACCCGGTCGCGCTGCTGCGGCGGTGCGGCTCGCTGCTGTGTTCGTCCGGCACGGTGCTGGCCGAGCTGGAACCGCCCGGCGCCGGTGCCTGGCAGGGGCAGGCCCACGTGGAGACCGGACGACACCGGGGGACCCCCTTCCGCTGGGCGTGGCTGGACCCGGATGCGATGTCAGGTGTCGCTGCGGCGGCGGGACTGCGGGTCGGCGAGGTGTTCCGGTCGGGTGGTCGCTGGTTCGCCGAGTTGACCCGGATGGACCGTTCCGCCGCGCCATGACCTCCACCTGGGTGAACACCGGCCGTCCGGGTGGCCGGGCTGAGGCCGGCCCGGACGGCCGGCGAGCGTGCCGTTCCCCGGCCGTTGCCCGGTCCGGCCGGCTGCCGTACGCGGCCCCGGCTCGCCCTCACGATCCGTGAGGGGCAACCATGCCCTTGAACCGCCTGCTGACCCTCGGGGTCGGTGCCTGTACCGCAGTCGCGCTCGGCGTGCCGGTCGGCGCGGTCCCGGCCTCGGCGTCCCACCACCGCACCGGCGGCAGCCTGGTGCTCGTCGGCGGTGCGCTAGCCGACGACAACCGGGAGATCTACGAGGACGTCGTGCGGCTGGCCGGTGGCCCCGGCCGGGCCCGGATCGATGACACCACAGCCCGGGCGACCGCTCCGATGCGTAACCGAATTCCGGAATCCTACTTCCTGTCCCGGGTAGGATCGGTGGTGTGGAGGCCTCGCCGTTCCATGGCGTGGTGGCCTGCCTGGCCACCATGCACGGCAAACAGTGGGCGCTGCGTCCGCTGTTGCGCCGACGGCTCGGGATGAGCGTGCGGGTGGCGCCGGTGGACACCGACGCGCTCGGTACGTTCACCGGCGAGGTGCGGCGGGTCGGCTCGGCGCGGGAGACCGTGGTGCGCAAGGCCCGGCTCGGGATGGCCGCGACCGGGTCCGTGGTCGGGCTGGCCAGCGAAGGGGCGTTCGGCCCGCACCCGGCGGCTCCCTGGACTCCTGCCGACGTGGAGTACGTGGCGCTCGTCGACGACCGGTCGGGTCTGACCCTGGTGGAGAGCGCCCTGAGCGTCGAGACCAACCATGGCCAGGTGGTCACCGACGGTCGGGACCGCGGCGCCGTGCTCGCGTTCCTGCGCCGAGCCGGGTTCCCGCACCACGCGGTCGTCGTCCGGCCCGCGGCCGGGCCCGGTCGGCCGGTTAAGGGACTCTGCCGGCTCGCCGACGTCCTCGTCGCCGTCCGGCGGGCCGCCCTCGACTCCGCCGACGGAACCGCCGTGCTCGGCGCGGACCTACGGGCCCACGTCAATCCGACCCGGATGCGGGTCATCGCCGCCGCCGCCGACCGGTTGGCCCGGCGTCTCGCCACGCCCTGTCCCGCCTGTGCGGCGCCGGGATTCGGCCTGGTCGGCGCCGAGCCGGGACTGCCCTGCCGCGACTGCGGCACGCCCACCACCCACGACGCGCTGCTGGTCTCGGGATGCGGCAGGTGCGCGTACCGCTCGCGTCGGCCCGTGGGCGGCGCCGCGGACCCCGGTGTGTGCCCGGTGTGCAACCCCTGATGAGGTCTCGCCCCACTCAGTGCGACCGCATCGACGCGTTGTTCGGTGGCCGCAGGCGGCAGGCCCGGCGGGCCGGCGGTGGCAGCACGGGCCGCACCTCGTTGAGGAGGCGGTCCGCGTCGTGCCAGATCATGCCGTGGATGCCGCAGCGGCCGGAGCGGACGGCCTGGTCGAGCAGGGCGGACCGGCGGCGCAGGGCGGTGAGCGTGGCGCGTACCCGGTCCGGCCCACTGCCGCCCGCCAGGGAGCAGGAGGCGTGGCCCAGCACGACCAGCAGGGGTGCGCCGAGGCGCGCGACCGCGTACTCCAGGCTGCCCAGCACGGCCGGGCCGACCTGCAGGCCGGCGGTGCGGACCGCGTAGACGTCGACGCCGCCGAACACGGTCACGGCCTCGGGCTGCGGGTCGGCGCACGACAGGACCGCGGCCACCGGTGCCGCGCCGGCCGACGGGACGGGAAGGCCGCCGGCCCGGAACCGGTGGTGCCCGGCGCGTAGCCGGGCGAGGGCGAAGCTCGGGCTGGTCTGCCACACCTGCGACGGGGATCCGGTCGCGTCCATCGCTCCTCCTCGTGCCGAGCCGCTGTCGTGCGTCTCACGATACACGAATTACGAATCGTGTAATACAGTGCGCATGTCTGAGGAGGTGACGATGTCCGTCGCACTGGTTCTGGGAGTCCTGGCCGGGCCCGCATCGGCGGCGCTGTGCGCGCTGGCGGTACCCGATCCCCGTCGAGCCACCCGGGTGGTGGGGGCGCTGCTCGCTCTCACCGCTGCCGCGGCCGCCGCGCTGCTGGCCCGGGTCGCGTACGACCCGGTGGTCCCGGCGCTCCTGCTCCGGCTCGACCCACCCGGGCCGGCGTTCTCCGTGGGGATCCGGCTCGACCGGTTCACCGCGCTGGTCGCGCTCCTCGTCTGCGGGCTGGCCGCCGTCGTCGCCGGCTACGCGCGCCGCTATCTCGACGGCGAGCCGGGCGCCCGCGCCTTGCAGGCCCGGATCGCGGCGGCCACCACGGCGACCCTGGTGATGACCACCGCGCCCAGCCTCGTGCAACTGGCCGTCGGCTGGATCGCGGCCGGGCACCTGCTCATCGGGCTCATCGGCCACTACCGGGAGCAGCCCCGGGTGCGGGCGGCGGTGCGCCGTACCCGGGCGGTGTTCCTCGTCGGCGACGTGGCCCTGGTCGCCGGCCTGGCGCTGCTGGTCGCGCCGACGGGCGACGCCGACCTGGACGCGGTCCGGGCGGCCGCCGGCGACCGGCCCGGCTGGCTCCTGGC
>NZ_JBXUOV010000196.1:0-10275 GCF_057196585.1 Micromonospora sp. ATLC20 | reverse complement strand
CCCGCAGGCCGGTACGCAAGCCGCGCCGGCCGCCGCGACTCGGCGACCCGCGCCGGCGGCTGCGGCTCGGCACCGTGCTGGCGCTGGCGCTGTTCGCCAGCATCGGCGTGCGGCTGGTCTACCTCCAGACCGTGGACACCCCGGCGTACGCCGACGGCGGCCTGCCCAACCGGCTCGCCGTGGTCGAACTGCCGGCCCCGCGCGGTGCGATCCTCGACCGCAGCGGCGAGCCGCTGGCACACAGCGTCGAGGCCCGGTACGTGTTCGCCGACCCGACCCGGGTGAAGGACCGGTTCGCCACCGCGCGCCTGCTCTCCCCGCTGCTCGGCGTGCCCGTGTCCGACCTGGCCGAGAAGATGCGCCAGCGCACCCTGCCCGGCACCGACACTCCGTTGCAGTTCGTCTACCTGGCCCGCGGTGTGGAGATCGGCACCGCGAAGCGGATCATGGAGCTCGACCTGGCCGGCATCAACGTGCACCGCGACGAGCGGCGCGAGGTGCCCGGCGGCGACCTGGCCGCCAACCTGCTCGGCTTCGTCAGCCAGGACATGAACGGCCTGGAAGGGCTGGAGGCGAAGTACGACGACGTGCTGCGCGGACAGGCCGGCAAGCGGACCTACGAGGTGGGCCTCGGTGACCTGGCCGCTCCCATCCCGGGCGGCTACAGCCGCACCACCCAGCCGCAGCCGGGCAGCTCGCTGAAGCTCACCGTCGACCGGGACCTCCAGTTCATGACGCAGCGGATCCTGGCGAAGCAGACGGCCAAGGTGAAGGGCAGCGTCGGCGCCGCGGTGATCATCGAGGTGCCGAGCGGTGAGGTGCTGGCGCAGGCCAGCCAGCCGACGTACGACGCGGCGAACCCCACCAAGGTCGGCTCCCCGGCGGACCGGGACGACGCGGCCACCACGTTCGTGGTCGACCCCGGCTCGATCCACAAGGCGATCACCTACGGCGCGGCGCTCCAGGAGGGCGTGATCACGCCGGACACCAAGTTCCCGGTCTCCGACACGATCGTCCGGGGCGGCGTCACCTTCCGCGACACCCACCCGGCCGGCGGCCGCACCATGAGCATCCCCGGCATGCTTGCCTTCTCGTCGAACGTCGGCACCATCGAGATCGCCGAGAAGCTGGGCAAGGACCGGCTGTTCGACTACCAGAAGCGGTTCGGGCTGGGCGCGGCGACCGGCGAGGGCATGCCCGGCGAGGCCTCCGGCCGGCTGCTCCCGCCGGACCAGTGGAGCGGCTCGGCGTACGGGTCGGTGCCGATCGGGCACAGCGTGGACGCCACGCCGCTGCAGATGGCCGCCGCGTACGCCACCATCGCCAACAACGGCACGTACGTGCAGCCGCACCTGGTCAAGGAGACCATCGGCGCGGACGGCAAGCGCAGCCCCGCCGCCGCGCCCACCACCCGCTCGGTGCTCAGCCCGGACAACGCGGCGGCGCTGCGCCGGATGATGGAGGCGGTCACCACGGTCGACGGCCCGGACGGCCAGGCCACCGGACTGGCCGCCGCCGTGCCCGGCTACCGGGTGGCCGGCAAGACCGGCACCGGGCTGCGCTACGAGAACGGCAAGGAGCAGCCCGGGCCGGTCGGCTCGTTCATCGGCATGGCCCCGGCGGAGAACCCCCGGTACGTGGTGGCGGTGTTCGTCTGGAGCCCCGGCGGCGAGGGCGGCGCGGTCGCCGCGCCCGCGTTCCGGGAGATGATGGGCTTCACTCTCCGCCACTACCGGGTGCCGCCGTCGCTGACCAACAAGTCCCCGAAGTTCGAGGTCTTTCCGCGCTGAGCGGGGGCGGCGGGACATCATCGGTGAGTGGCGACGAACCACCGGGGCGGCTGTGCGGTCGGAACCGGACGACCGGGTAGGGTCTGACGCCGTGCCCGGCAATCCACGTCCCACAACCGTGCGTCCCGTACGGCTCGGCGACCTCGCCGCCCGCCTGGCGGCGACTCTGCCGGAGGAGGCCGACGAACCGGCCGTCACCGGCGTGACCCACGCCAGCCAGGAGGTACGCCCCGGCGACCTGTACGCCGCCCTGCCCGGTGCCCGCCGCCACGGCGCGGAGTTCGCCGCCGCGGCGGCGGAGGCGGGCGCGGTGGCCCTGCTGACCGATCCGGCCGGCGCGGCGCTCGCCGCCGGCACCGGTCTGCCCGTGCTCGTCGTCGACGACCCGCGCGACGCGCTCGGCGAGGTGGCCGCGACCGTCTACGGCGACCCGACCGCCGGCCTGACCGTGATCGGGGTGACCGGCACCGCCGGCAAGACCTCCACCAGCTACCTGGTCGAGTCCGGGCTGCGCGCCGCCGGGCACGTCACCGGGCTGATCGGCACCGTGGAGACCCGCCTCGGCGATCTGGTGATCGACAGCGTCCGGACCACCCCGGAGGCCACCGATCTGCACGCCATGCTCGCGGTGGCCCGCGAGCACGGGGTGGACACGGTGGTGATGGAGGTGTCCAGCCACGCGCTCGCGATGGGCCGGGTCGGCGGCGTCCGGTTCGACGTCGGCGGCTACACCAACTTCGGCTCCGACCACCTGGACTTCCACGCCGACGAGGCGGACTACTTCGCGGCCAAGGCCAAGCTGTTCGACGGCCGCTGCCGGGTCGAGGTGCTCAACCACGACGACCCGGCGCTGCGCCCGCTGTACAAGCCCGGCACCGTCACCTACTCGGCGGCCGGTGACCCGGACGCGACCTGGTGGGCCGGGGGCATCGACGGCGAGGGGTACGCCCAGCGGTTCACCCTGCACGGGCCGGACGGGCTGACGCTGCCCACCGGCGTGGCGCTGCCCGGCCGGCACAACGTGGCGAACGCGCTGCTCGCGGTCGCCCTGCTGGTCGCCGCCGGGGTGGACCCGGAGACCGCGGCGCGCGGCGTGGCCGCCTGCGGCGGCGTGCCCGGCCGGCTGGAACTGGTCAGCGGCGACGCCCCGGTACGCGGGGTGGTCGACTACGCGCACAAGGCCAACGCGATCGAGGCGGTGCTCACCGCGCTGCGCGGCCTGACCGAAGGCCGGCTGATCTGCGTGCTCGGCGCCGGCGGCGACCGGGACCGGGGCAAGCGGCCGGTGATGGGCGGCGTGGCCGCGCGCGGCGCCGACGTGGTGCTGGTGACCGACGACAACCCGCGGACCGAGGACCCGGCCGCGATCCGGGCCGAGGTGCTCGCCGGCGCGTACGCCGCCGCGACCCCGGCCCGCGTCATCGAGGTGCCCGGGCGGCGGGCGGCGATCGAGGAGGCGGTCCGGGTGGCCGAACCGGGTGACGTGGTGGCGGTGCTGGGCAAGGGTCAGGAACGCGGCCAGGAGATCGGCGGCGAGGTGCTGCCGTTCGACGACCGGGTGGAGCTGGCGGCGGCGCTGCGCGCCCGCTTCGGTGACCTGGTGGGTCAGCGGTGATCCCGCTGACGCTGGCCGAGGTGGCCGCCGCCGTCGACGGCCGGCTCGTCGGCGCCGACCCGGACGCCCGGGTCACCGGCACCGTCGAGTTCGACTCCCGCAAGGTGAACCGGGGCGGGCTGTTCGTCGCCTTCCCCGGCGAGCGCGTCGACGGCCACGACTACGCGGCCGGCGCGATCTCGTCCGGCGCGGTCGCGGTGCTCGGCACCCGGGAGGTGCCGGGCGTGCCGATGGTGCTCGTCGGCGACGCGCTCGACGCGATGGGCCGGCTGGCCCGCGCGGTGGTGGACCGGCTGCCCGGGCTGACGGTGATCGGGCTGACCGGCTCGTCCGGCAAGACCACCACCAAGGACCTGACCGCCCAGCTCGCGGTCCGGCTCGGCCCGACTGTGGCGCCGCCCGGCTCGTTCAACAACGAACTGGGGCACCCGTACACGGCGTTGCAGGCCACGCCGGAGACCCGCTACCTGGTGATGGAGAAGGGCGCCCGCGGGGTCGGGCACGTCCGCTACCTGTGCGACGTGGTGCCGCCGCGGATTTCCGTGGTGCTCAACGTGGGCGTGGCGCACCTGGGCGAGTTCGGCTCGGTGGAGGCCATCGCGCTCGCGAAGGGCGAGCTGGTCGAGGCGCTGCCCTCCGACGGGCTGGCGGTGCTCAACGCCGACGACCCGCGGGTGGACGCGATGGCGTCGCGTACCCGGGCCCGGGTGGTGCGCTACGGCGAGTCGGAGCGCGCCGACGTACGCGCCGTGGACGTGACGCTCGACGGCCGGGGACGCCCCTCGTACACCCTTGTCACACCGGAGGGTAGCGCGCCGGTTCGGCTCGGGCTCACCGGCCGGCACCAGGTCTCCAACTCGCTCGCCGCCGCGGCGGTCGGCCGGGAACTGGGCCTGCCGCTGCCCGACCTGGCGGCGGCGCTCGACGAGCTGGGCCTGGTCTCCACCCGGCGGATGGACGTCTTCGAGCGTCCCGACGGCGTGACCGTGATCGACGACTCGTACAACGCCAACCCGGCCTCCACCGGCGTGGCGCTGCGGGCGTTGGCCAGCATGCGCGGCGACGGGCGTACCGTCGCGGTGCTCGGCTACATGGCCGAGCTGGGTGACTTTGAACGGGAGGGGCATCAGCAGGTCGGCCGGCTCGCGGCCGAACTGGGAGTGGACCGGCTGCTCGTGGTGGGCGAGCCGGCGGCGCCGATCCACGAGGGCGCGACAGCGGTAGGTAATTGGGGAGGAGAGTCGGTGCTGCTCACCGATCAGGCGGCGGCCGTCGAGGTGCTGCGGAGCGAGCTGCGTCCAGGGGACGTGGTGCTGGTGAAGGGCTCCCGGTACCGGACCTGGGAGGTGGCCGACGCGCTGCGCGCGGACGCCCCGGAGGGTGCGACGGAGGGCGGCGCCGCATGAGGGCGGTCATCGTCGCCATCGGGGTCGCGTTCCTGATCTCACTGTTCTGCACGCCGATCGCGATCAAGGTGTTCGCCCGGCTCAAGGCCGGCCAGCCGATCCGATCGAACCTCGGGCTCGCCAGCAACGAGGGCAAGAAGGGCACGCCGACGATGGGCGGCGTGGTCTTCATCCTGGCCACGGTCATCGCGTACGTGGCCGGGCACCTGGCCCTGACCACGCTGCCGGACGCGCAGATCGCGCAGGTCGAGCCGACCATCACGGCGCTGGTGCTGCTGGGGCTGATGGTGTTCTCCGGCGCGGTCGGCTTCATCGACGACTTCCTGAAGGTCCGCAAGCGGCACAGCGGCGGTCTCAACAAGCGGGGCAAGCTGGCCGGGCAGATCCTGGTCGGCGCGGTGTTCGGCGCGGTGGCCGTCTACTTCCCGTCGAGCATGACCGACGCCGGCGGCAACGCGACGAACACCGAGACGGTGGGCAGCACCACGCTGAGCTTCATCCGGGACATCCCGGCGCTGGAGATCGGCAAGATCGGCGCGGTGATCGTCATCATCATGGTGGTCATGGCGGCCACCAACGGCGTCAACCTCACCGACGGCCTGGACGGCCTGGCCACCGGCGCCTCGGTGATGGTGCTGGCGGCGTACGCGCTGATCGCGTTCTGGCAGTACCGGCACTGGTGCGCCGACCCGAACTACACCGAGTCGTACTGCTACGCGGTGCGCGACCCGCTGGAGATCGCGCTGATCGCCGGCGCGGCGGCCGGCGCCTGCGTGGGCTTCCTGTGGTGGAACACGTCCCCGGCGCGGATCTTCATGGGCGACACCGGCGCGCTCGGACTGGGCGGCCTGATCGCCGGCATGGCGATGTCCACCCGCACCATCCTGCTGCTGCCGATCCTGGGCGGCCTCTTCGTGATCATCACGATGTCCGTGGTCATCCAGATCATCTCCTTCCGTACCACCGGCAAGCGCGTGTTCCGGATGTCGCCGTTGCAGCACCACTTCGAGCTGGCGGGCTGGAGCGAGGTCAACATCGTGGTCCGGTTCTGGATCATCGCCGGCATCGGCGTGGCCATCGCGCTGGGCCTGTTCTACAGCGAGTTCCTCGCCGCGGTCAGCTGACGCCTCGGGTGTAAGGAAGGGCCCCTCATCAACAGACGTCTGTTGATAAGGGGCCCTTCCTTCAGATCCGACACGCCGACCGGGCGGTTGCGCCACGGGCGGGCGGTTCGAACGGCCATGATGGGCCTGTGGGGGAGGGACGAGACATCCAGGTGACCAGCGACCCGCCGGCCCGCCGTGCCCCGGCGGCCACGCCACCGGCCGAACCGCCGGCCGCACGCTGGGATCCGGCCGGTGGCCTGGCCGCGCTGCGCGGCCTGCTGGCCCGGCCGCTGGCCTCGTACTACCTGCTGCTGTCCAGCGCCGGCCTGCTGCTGCTGATCGGCCTCACCATGGTCTTCTCCGCCACGAGCGTGAAGGACTTCGCCGAGGGCGGCGACGCGTCCGCGTCGCTGACCAAGCAGGCCGTGTTCGCGGTGATCGGCATCGGCGCGTTCTGGGCCTGCCAGCGGCTGCCCGCGCGCACGTTCCGGGCGGTCAGCCGTCCGGCGCTCGGCGTGGCGGTGGCGCTGCTGCTCACGCTCAACCTGCTCGTCGCGCTGAACTCGCTGTTCGGGGTGACCTCGATCGGGCCGCTGAAGGCCGAACTGCTCTGGCTCTCCCTCGGCCCGATCTCGCTGCAGCCGGTCGAGGTGGCGAAGTTCGCGCTGGTGCTGTGGGCGGCGCACGTGCTGGCCCGCAAGGGCGCCGCGCTGGGCTGGTGGAAGGAACTGGCCACGCCGCTGTTCCCGGTGGTGGGCCTGCTGTTCGTGCTCGTCGGCTACAACGACCTGGGCAGCATGCTCTGCCTGCTGGCGCTGGTGGTCGGGATGCTCTGGGCGGCGGGCGTACGGGCCCGCGTCTTCGCCGCGCTGTCCACGATCGGCCTGGCCGGCGTCGGCCTGCTGGTGGCCGCCGCCTCGCTGGGCGCCGGCTCCGGCTCCCGGGACGCCGACAACTACCGGCTCGGCCGCCTCACCATGTGGCTCGACCCGCCCGACCCGAAGACCTGCTTCGAGCAACAGCTCGACTACTGCTACCAGCTCGTGCAGGCCCGCTACGCGATCGGCAACGGCGGCTGGTTCGGCGTCGGCTTGGGCCAGAGCTCGCTGAAGTGGAACTACCTGCCCGAGGCGCACAACGACTTCATCTTCGCCATCGTCGCCGAGGAACTGGGCGTGGTCGGCTGCACTGTGGTCCTGACGCTGTTCGCCGTGCTCGCGTACACCGGGATGCGGATCGCCCGCCGGGTCGAGGACCCGTTCCGCCGGCTCGCCGCCGCCGGCGTGACCGCCTGGCTGGTCGGCCAGGCCGTCATCAACATCGGTGGCGTGACCGGCCTGCTGCCGCTGACCGGCGTACCGCTGCCGTTCATCTCCGACGGCGGCAGCGCCCTGGTGGTGACGCTCGCCGCGATCGGCATGCTCGCCTCGTTCGCCCGCGCCGAGCCGGACGCGGCGCGAGCGCTGCATGCCCGTCCGCCCGCCCGATGGGTCCGACTAGTGTGGGCCCCGTTGCCGCCGCTTCCCGGCCGGCGTCGCCGACCGGCGCCGCCCCCGGCCGACCGAGGGTCCGTGCCCCGGTCCCGTCAGCGGCGGCAGGACGACCAGGCCGCGCCCCGCGGCGCCCGGTCCGACCGGGCGCGCGCCGGCGCGGCGAGCGAGAGGAGACGCTGATGGGTCCGCTGCGTTCGGTGGTGCTCTGCGGAGGGGGTACGGGCGGGCACATCTACCCGCTGCTCGCCTTCGCCGACTGCCTGCGCCGACACGACCCGAGCGTCCGGATCACCTGTCTGGGCACACCCAAGGGGCTGGAGAACGAGCTGATCCCGCCGGCCGGCTACGACCTGCGGCAGATCCCGGCCTACCAGCTGCCCCGGTCGGTCAACATGAGCCTGGTCCGTACCCCGGACCGGATGTGGAAGGCGGCGCGCGCGGCGGGCAAGGTGATCGACGAGGTCCAGGCCGACGCCGTGGTCGGCTTCGGCGGGTACGTCTCGGTGCCGGGCTACCTGGCCGCGTGGCGGCGGGAGCTGCCGATCGTCATCCACGAGGTGAACGTGCCGCCGGGCGTGGCGAACCGGCTCGGGATGAAGTTCACCAAGAACGTCGCGGTGGGTTTCCCGCACCAGCCGGCCCAGGCCGAGGCGCTGCGCGACGCCCGGGTGGTCGGTGTGCCGCTGCGCCGGGGCATCGCGGGGCTGGACCGGGCCGCGCTGCGTGACGCCGCCCGCGCCCACTTCGGACTCCGTCCCGACCTGCCGGTGCTGTTCGTCGCCGGTGGCTCGCAGGGCGCCCGCTCGATCAACCTGGCCGTCTCCGGCGCGGCGAAGGAGCTGGCCCGCAACGGCGTGCAGGTGCTGCACGTCATCGGCGCCCGCAACGAGCCGGTCTCCGTGCCCACCGACCTGCCGGTGCCGTACGTCACGCTGCCGTACCTGTCCGAGATGGAGCTGGGGTACGCCGCGGCCGACCTGATGCTGGCCCGGGGCGGCGCGATGACCTGCGCCGAGGTGGCCGCGATCGGCCTGCCCACCGTCTACGTGCCCTACCCGCACAGCAACCAGGAGCAGAAGCGCAACGCGCTGCCGGTGGTGGAGGCGGGCGGTGGCCTGCTCGTCGACGACGCCGAGATGACCCCGGCCTGGGTGGAGCGGACGGTGATCCCGCTGATCCGGGACCCGCAGCGGCTGTACGCGATGAGCCACGCCGCAGCCGGCTACGGCCGCCGCGACGGCGACGTGGCGTTGCTGAACTTCGTCTACGAGGCGGTGGCCCGCTGATGAGAGACACCGCGACGGGAAGGTACGTCTGATGAACACCGCGCAGTTCACGCCCGCCGGCACCATGACGGCGGAGGACCTGGGCCGGATCCACCTGATCGGGGTGGGCGGGGTCGGGATGGCCGGGCTGGCCCGGCTGTTCCTCACCCGGGGCCTGCCGGTCTCCGGCAGCGAGCTGCGGGAGTGGCCGTCGCTGGCCGGCCTGCGGGCACTCGGCGGCACCATCCACTCCACCCACGAGGCGTCCAACCTCGACGGGGTGGACACTGTGGTCTACTCCTCGGCGATCCCGCAGGACCACCTGGAGATGGTGGAGGCGCGCCGGCGCGGGCTGCGGGTGCTGCACCGCTCCGAGGCGCTCGCCGCGGCGATGACGGGCCGCCGCACGGTGGCGGTGGCCGGCACCCACGGCAAGACGTCCACCACGTCGATGGTCACCATGGTGCTCCAGCAGGCCGGCACCGACCCGTCGTTCGTGATCGGCGGCGAGATCTCCGAGGTGGGTTCCGGCGCGCACCACGGCACCGGCGAGCACTTCGTGGTCGAGGCGGACGAGAGCGACCGCTCCTTCCTCATCTACCGCCCGTTCGTGTCGATCATCACGAACGTCGAGGCGGACCACCTCAACACCTACGGTGACCTGGCCACCCTGGAGGCGGCGTTCGCCGAGTTCGCCCGGCTCACCGACCCGGCCGGCTTCGTGATCACCTGCGCCGACGACGCGGGCGGGCGCCGGCTGGCCGAGACGCTGCGCGCCGAGGGCCGCCGGGTCTGGACGTACGGCGAGTCCGCCGACGCGGACCTGCGGATGAGCGAGGTCGTCTCGTCCGCGCACGGGGTGCGCTACCAGGCCGAGGTCGAGGGCCGGCCGCTGGGCGAGATCCGGCTGCCCGTACCGGGCCGGCACATGGCGCTCAACAGCGCCGCCGCGGTGCTCGCCGCGTACCTGCTGGAACTGCCGGTGGCCGCGGCGGAGGCCGCGCTCGGCGCGTTCCCCGGCGTGCGGCGGCGCTTCGAGCGCAAGGGCGTGGCCGACGGCGTGCTGGTCTACGACGAGTACGCCTACCACCCGACCTCGATGACGCTGGCGTTGCAGACGCTGCGCGAGGTCGCCGGCGACGGCCGGCTGATCGTGGTGTTCCAGCCGTACCGGCTCTACCGCACCCGCGACAACCAGGCGGAGATCGCCGCCGCGCTCGGCATCGCCGACGAGGTGGTGCTGCTGGAGGTCTTCGGCCCCGGTGAGACGCGCCGCCCCGGCGAGGGCTCGGCCGCACTGATCCAGGAGGTGCCGCTACCGGCCGAACGCAAGGTGTTCGTCGAGTCGTGGGACGACGTGCCGGCCGAGGTGGCCCGGCGGGCGCGGACCGGCGACGTGGTGGTGACCATGGGCGCGCCGCCGATCTCGCTGATGGGTGACCAGTTGCTCGACGCCCTGCTCGCCCGCTCCGCCGGGGGCACGGGGCTCGGCGCCGGCGTCGACCCGGACGGCGCGGCGACCCCGGCCGGATGAGTCCCGGTCCGGCCCGTGGCCGTACCCCTGGACCGGACGGCGGCGGCGGGCGGCGCAGCCCGGCCC
>NZ_JBXUOV010000195.1:0-10301 GCF_057196585.1 Micromonospora sp. ATLC20 | reverse complement strand
GGTCGGGCAGGGCGGGCTCGACCGGCGGCGGTGCGGGCTCGGGCCGGGGGCGGCCGACCGCGCGTACCCCAGGGGTCTGTTCGCGGATCGGCGGTTCCGGCTCGGCCCGGGGCGCCGGCTCGACCGGCACGGCGGGCTGGTGCGGGATCGGCAGCGGCTCCCGGCCGACGCCACGACGCGGCGGCGCCACCACCGGCTCGACCGGCGCGGGCGGCGTGGAAGCGGCGGGCCGCCGCCGGGGCTGCGCGCCGCCGAACAGGTCGAGGAAGGGCGAGTCGATGTCGCCGTCGGGGCGTACCGGCTCGCGCGGGGTCATCGGTCGCGGCGGCTGGAACACGCCGACGCGGCTGTGCCCGGGGCTGGTGACGAGCGCGCTGTCGAGGACGACCTCGTCCAGATCCTCGTCCGGTGGGTAGTCGAACGATCGCGCACGGTTACCGTTGGGCCCGGCCGGGCGCCCGGCCGGGGAACCCGGCGTGGAAGAGCGACTCATGCGACCGCCTCACCCGCGTCGTTCGTCTGCACGGTTGTCGTACGCCCGGTCATGCCAGTTCCTCCCGGATCCTGATCCGGCTCGCGACGAGCCGCGGATCCCGCTGCTCGGTGGCCGGTTCCCGGGTGCGTCGCCAGTCGGTCAGCGCGGTCCGGATGACCATGCGCGCGGGCCGGTCCGGGTCGACGTACCGGAAGATGAACGAGGTCGTCACGATCGCCAGCGAGATCTCCCAGGCGGGGAACAGCTCGACCTGGAGCGTGAACAGCCAGTGGATGAACATGTAGAGGGGTACGAGCAGCATGAACAGGCCGTACTGGGCGTACGGCAGGTGGACGGGAAGGGTGTACCCGGGCGGCCCCAGGTAGACGAGGCGTGCCCGGTAGATGTCGTCGTCGGTGCGCAGCCGCATCGTCGCCCAGCGCCCTACTCGAAGATCAGGTTGATCAGGTAGTCGCCGACGAAGAAGAGTGTTGCCGCTCCGGCGATGAAGGCCAGGCCGATGATGGCGATGGCCGAGCTGGTCAGCACCTTGGAGATCTCACCCCGGCTGGCCCGGCCGATGAAGATCACTCCGAGGACCGCGAGCAGGATCGGCGCGATCTTGCTGGCGAAGAAGGTGACGACGTTGTCGGTGTCGATGCCCTTCGGTGCCGGCTCGGCGAGTGGAGTCGACGCCAGGGTGTGGAGCGCGTGGTCCACGGCACTGGACGCCGTTGCCATGAGCTCGATGGCGATCACTGGAAACCTCCCCAAGGTCGCGGCCGGCGGCGCCGCGTTGGTGCAAGTAGGCAAGCCTGGCGGGATGGTGCTCGTCAGAGACAGCGCCGTCAACGCTGAGTCCGTCACCCACCACGCAGAGTGGTGAGTTTTGGGGGGATTCTTCCCGCTTCGGCCCTCCCTCCAGGCTTCGCCATCTCGATGCTGGGCAATTCCAAAGCGTACGGCCCGGCCACCTTTGCGACAAGCCGTGAAGAGTCGACCTCCGACGGCCCGGATGACCGATCGTACACCTGTTCCAATGCGCACGTCAGGGGTGCCGCGTCGCGCGCTCGCCCGGTGGCCGGAAGCCCTGTCGGCGAACGGTACTGTCGGGTCCGTGACCGATCTGGTACGGGCGGAGGCCCCGGTGGTGATGGGCGTCCTCAACGTCACGCCCGACTCCTTCTCCGACGGCGGCAGATACGCCGATCTGGACGCGGCAGTCGCACACGGGGTGCGACTGCGCTCCGACGGCGCCGACCTGATCGACGTGGGTGGCGAGTCCACCCGGCCCGGCGCCGAGCGGGTCGACGCGGAGACGGAGACCGCCCGGGTGCTGCCCGTGGTCCGCGAGCTGAGCGCCGCCGGCATCCGCGTCAGCATCGACACCAGTCGCGCCCGGGTCGCCGAGGCCGTCCTCGCCGCCGGTGCGTACGTGGTGAACGACGTCTCCGGCGGCCTCGCCGATCCGGACATGGCCCGGGTGGTCCGCGACGCCGGCTGCCCCTGGGTGCTCATGCACTGGCGGGGTCACTCGCGGGGGATGCGGGAGCTGGCCACGTACACCGACGTGGTGGCCGAGGTCCGGGACGAGCTGAGCCGGCGCGTCGACGCCGCGCTCGCCGCCGGGGTGGCCGCCGACCGGATCATCGTGGACCCGGGCCTGGGCTTCGCGAAGACCGCCGCGCACAACTGGGCGCTGAGCGCCCGCCTGCCCGAGCTGGTCGACCTGGGCTTCCCGGTGCTGTTCGGGGCCAGCCGTAAGTCCTACCTGGGCCGGCTGCTCGCCGACCCGGCCGGCGAACCCCGCCCCCCCGCCGGGCGGGAGGCCGCGACCGTCGCGACGAGCGTGCTCGCCGTCGCGGCCGGCGCCTGGGGGGTACGCGTGCACGACGTCCGCGCCACCGCCGACGCGCTCGCCGTCTGGCGCGCCACCGGCGGCCCTCGGCTCGCCACCGCGACCGGCACACGGCGTACGGAAGCGTCCACCGGCACGAGCGGAGGCGACAGATGAGCGACCGGATCGAGCTGACCGGCCTGCGGGCGCACGGCCGCCACGGCGTCTACGACTTCGAGCGCGCCCAGGGGCAGGAGTTCGTGGTCGACGCGGTGCTCGAACTGGACCTGGGCCCGGCCGCGCGCTCGGACGACGTGACCGACACCGTCCACTACGGCGAACTCGCCGAACGTCTGGTCGCGGTGATCACCGGCGAGCCGGTGAACCTCATCGAGACACTCGCCGACCGGCTGCTCGCGGTCTGCCTCGCCGAGCCGCTGGTGGCCGCCGCGACGGTGACCGTGCACAAGCCGGAGGCCCCGATCCCGCACGCCTTCCGGGACGTCGCAGTCACGATGAGGCGTACCCGGTGACCCGGGCCGTGTTGTCGATCGGCAGCAACCTGGGCGACCGGCTCGGCCACCTGCGCGGCGCGGTGGCCGCGCTCGGCGACCGGGTGCTCGTGGTCTCCGGCGTCTACGAGACTCCACCGTGGGGGGACGCCGACCAGCCCGCGTACCTGAACGCCGCGGTGATGGTCGCGGACCCGGCGGCGGCGCCGGAGGACTGGCTGGCCCGCGCCCGGGCCGCGGAGGCGGCCGCCGGGCGCGACCGCGACCCGCAACGACGGTACGGGCCGCGCACGCTCGACGTGGACGTGATCGCGGTCTGGGACGACGCCGGCGAGCCGGTGCTCCGCGACGACCCCGAGCTGATCCTGCCGCACCCCCGGGCCCACCTGCGCGCCTTCGTGCTGCGCCCGTGGATCGACATCGAGCCGCACGGCCGGCTGCCCGGGCACGGCTGGCTGACCGATCTGCTCAACGCCGAGCCGCTCGCCGGGGACGCCCTGGAACTGAGCCCGCGACCCGATCTGGCGCTAGAGTCGGACACATGACCCGGTGGATCGTGGCCCGGCAGTGGCGAGCTGAGGAGGTGCGGTGAGCACCGACCGCTCCCCGCAGGGGCCCGACCGCTTCCGGATGGGGCCGACCCGGGCCTCCACCCTCGTGGTGGCCGGCCTGGCCGCCGCCGCGGTGGCCTGGCTGCTGATCAGCGGCTTCTACTACGACTTCGCGCCCGACCTGCCCTGGCTGCCGGTGATCACGCTGGCCGGGCTGGCCGTGCTGGAGGGCTACGCGGCGGTGAACACCCGGGGCCGGATCGAGCGGCGGCCCGGCCGGGAGCCGGTCAACCCGCTGCTGGTCGCCCGGTTCGTGGTGCTGGCCAAGGCGTCGGCGCTGGCCGGGGCCATCTTCGCCGGCTTCTACGCCGGGCTGACCGGCTGGCTGTTCGTGGAACGCACGAACGCCGCGGTGGGCGATCGACCGGCCGCGCTCGGCGGCCTCATCGCCGCGCTGGCGCTGGTCGCGGCCGCGCTCTGGCTGGAACGCTCCTGCCGCGTCCCGGAGCAGGAGGACGACGAGGACCGCGAGCCCGGTGACCGGGAGACGCCCCGCGGGCGTCTCTGAGGGTTCCCCCCACCCCGGCCCGGCGGTACCGTCCCTGGCGACCGGAGAGCGACGGCCGCCACCGGTCCGCCCGCCCGTGGGCCGGACGCGGCCACCTGGGGGAGGCGCGAGCCAATGGCGTACGACGATGCGGGCCGGACAGCGCCGCCGGAGACGTCGTCCGGGGTGCCCGCTGCCGTACTGGAGAACGTCTTCGACGACCCGGCCCACGGCGAACCCGGCCGGGACCGGATCGCGGTGCACGTCTTCTGGGAGTTCGTGCTGCTCGCCGGCCTGGTCGCGATGGCCTGGATGCTCTGGCGGGAGGACTCGGACGCGCTGCGCGGCGGCGCCCTGAAGACGTTGCTCGTCGACGTGGCGGCGCTCGGCCTGCTCACCCTCGCCGCCGGCCTGAGCCTGCGGGCCGGCGCGGTGAACCTGGCGCTCGGGCCGGTCGCGCTGGCCGCCGCGCTGCACTTCGCCGAGCAGGGCGACCGGGGCATGCGGGAGGCGCTGCTGCCGGCGCTGGCGATCGCGGCCGCGGCCGGGCTGGCGCTCGCCCTGGCCGTGGTGGTGCTGCACGTGCCCGGATGGGCGGCGAGCCTGGCCGGGGCGGCCGGAGTGATCGTCTACCTGGAACGGCGGACCGCGCCGGTGACGGTGCAGGGCGACTACGACCCGCGCGGCAGCGCGCTGTACTTCTTCGTCGGCTTCGCCGCGGTCGCCGTCCTCGGTGGCCTGTTCGCCGCGATGAAACCGGTACGCCGGCTGATCGGCCGGTTCCGTCCGGTCGCCGACCCGGCCCGGCGGCGCGGCGTGGCGGCCGCCACGGTGACCGCGCTGGCGCTCGTCGGGTCCACCGTGCTGGCGATGCTGGGCGGCGTGCTGATCGCGGCGAACGGGGACGGCCAGGTCGCGCCCGGCACCGGGCTGGACTGGACCGTGCTGGCGGTCGGCACCGTGATGCTCGCCGGCACCAGCGCGTACGGGCGGCGCGGCGGCATCTTCGGCACCCTGTTCGCGGTCTGCCTGGTGGTGGTGTTCCTGGCCTGGACCGTGCCGCACGGCTGGACGGTCAGCCGGTGGGCGCTCGGCGGCGCCGTGCTCGGCGTCGGCCTGCTCGTCACCCGGCTGGTCGAGACGTTCGGCCGTCCCCGCCCGGCACCGCCGGGTCCGCTCGGCCCGGTCCGCCCGGCCCGGGACGGCGCGCTGAGCGGCGGCTGGACGATGACCCCGCCGCCCGAACCGGCCGACGCCTGGCCCTCGGTGCTCCCGGTACGCGAGCACGACACCCCGGTGGAGGCGTGGGAGGCCCCGCGCTGGGACAACGAACCCCGGCGCTGGGACGCCGACGACCGCTGACCCCGGCGGTGGCCGTGCGTCCGGCGCGCCCGGACTGATCTCTCCGGTTAGGCTCGGCGGCATGACCGATACTCCTGCCCCCGGCGGCCGCACCTTCGACGAGCTCGACAAGCTCTCCACCGAGGAGCTGCGCGAGCAGGCGTTCAACCTGGCGCGCGACCGCCGCGACGTGGGCTTCTTCTGGTCGGTCCTGCGGCACCTGCCCAACGCCGACGAGGCTGCCGCGCTGGACGGCGCGCCGAACTCGATCGGCCCGACCATCGACGAGGCGAACGCGCTCTGGCGTGAGCTGACCGGGCACGGCTATGACGAGTCCGCGCCGCTGCTGCGCGCCGCCTTCATCGACTACCTGATGAAGCACTGAGGTCGATGACTGCCCGTCGGCCGACGGCGGCCGACCGGTTGCGCAGGTTTGCCCGGCGGGACCGGCCGGGAACTGACCGCCGCATGGCTCTGAGCAACCGCCCCCGCACCGTCCCCCGGTACGGCACGGCCGCCGGCACCGGCACGCTCGCCGCGTTCCTGCTCGTCGCCGTCGGCGGCAGTCCGATGTACGTGGACTGGGCGCAGCGCGGCACCGACCCGACCGGCGCGGGTGGCTGGTTCCTGCGGCTGCTCGCCTGGCCGTCCTGGCGGTGGCAGGCCGACGAGGGCGTGTTCGCCACCAACCTGCGGGCGATCCTGCTGCTCGTGCTGGCCGCGGCACTGCTGTACCTGCTGCCCGGCCCGCAGGTCGACCGGGTGACGTCCTCGGGCAGCCAGTTCCTGTCCGGCTGGGGCGCGTACGCGCTCGCGGGCGGGCTCAGTGCCCTCCTCGCCACACTCCTCGGCCCGCACGGCTCGCTGTTCGCCGCGTTCCAGGCCGCGAGCACCGGCGTCACGTACGGCTTCTTCGCCGGCTGGATCGTCGGACTGGCCAGCCTCGGCGGCCGGGCCTGACCTCAGTCCACAGCACCGAGCGCCAGCACCCGGGTGCGGGTGAGCAGCCCCACGGCCCGGCCCTCCTCGGTCACCACCGCGTGCTCGGCGCCGGAGGTGAGCAGCGCGCCGAGCGCGTCGTACGCCGAGTCGCCGAGCGCCACAGTGGGCAGGCCGGTGCCGCCGTCGGCCGGGAGCGGGTCGAGCACCGCGCGGGTCACCGGGGTGACGGCGAGCCGCCGGATGCCCCGGTCGGCGCCGACGAACTCGCGGACGAAGTCCGAGGCGGGCGAGCCGAGCAGCGCGGCGGGTGTGTCGTACTGCTCCAGCCGGCCGCCCTCGGACAGCACCGCGATCCGGTCGCCCAGCCGGACCGCCTCGTCGAGGTCGTGGGTGACCAGCACGATCGTCTTGCGCACCTCGGCCTGCAACCGCAGGAACTCCTCCTGCAGGCGGGTCCGGACGATCGGGTCCACCGCCGAGAACGGCTCGTCCATCAGCAGCACCACCGGGTCGGCGGCGAGCGCCCGGGCCACGCCGACCCGCTGCCGCTGCCCGCCGGACAGCTCGTGCGGGTACCGCCTGCCGAACTGCGCCGGGTCCAGACCGACGAGTTCCAGCAGCTCGCCGACCCGGTCCCGGGTCCGCTGCTTCGGCCAGCCCAGCAGCCCCGGCACGGTCGCCACGTTCGCGGCGACGGTCTGGTGCGGGAACAGTCCGACGTTCTGGATGACGTACCCGATGCGGCGGCGCAGCGCCACCGGGTCGACCCGGGTGACGTCGTCGTCGCCGAGCAGGATCCGCCCGTCGGTCGGCTCGATCAGTCGGTTGATCATGCGCAGCACCGTCGACTTGCCGCAGCCGGACGGGCCGATCAGCACCACCAGTTCGCCGGCCGCGACCTCCAGGCTCAGCTCGCGTACCGCCTCGGTGCCGTCCGGGTAGCGCTTGCGGATGCGCTCCAGCGTGATCGACGCCGCGCCGCCTCCGGCGGCGCTTCCCGGGGTACCGTCCACGTGTGTCCCTCCACCTGAGCTACCGGGCCGACCCGGGTAATCCGTGGTTCTCCTGGCAGTACGTGCGGGACAACTCTGACACGATCCTCGCCGCGCTGCGGGAGCACACCTGGCTGACCGCCCGCGCCGTGGTGATCGCCGCGCTGGTGGCGTTGCCGCTCGCGGTGCTCGCGTACTGGTTCCGGTCGTTGTCGGCGCCCATCCTGGCGGTGACCGGGGTGCTCTACACCGTCCCGTCGCTGGCGTTGTTCGCGTTCCTCGCGCCGTACCTGGGCATCGGCGCGATCACCGTGCTCACCGTCGTCGCGCTGTACGCGCTGCTGGTGATCGTGCGTAACGCGCTGGCCGGGCTGAACCAGGTGCCGCCCGAGGTCCGCGAGGCCGCCGAGGGCATGGGGTACGGCAGGTGGGGCCGGCTGTTCCGGATCGAGCTGCCGCTGGCGCTGCCCGGCATCCTCACCGGCGTACGGCTGGCGACCGTGTCCACTGTCGCGCTCGTCACCGTCGGCGTGGTGGTCGGCCGGGGCGGGCTCGGGCAGCTCATCTTCGCGGGCTTCCAGAACAACTTCTACAAGGCGCAGATCATGGCCGGCACGGTGCTGTGCGTGCTGCTGGCGCTGGTGCTCGACCTGGTGCTGGCGGGCGTGGGCCGCCTGCTCACCCCCTGGCTGCGCGGGAGGTCCGCCCGGTGAACCCCGTCGAGCAGGCAGTGGTCTGGCTGAACGACCCGCTGAACTGGACCAACCCCGGCGGCGTGCTGGACCGCCTCGGCGAGCACCTGAGCATGTCCGCGCTGGCGGTGCTGCTGGGCTGCCTGGTGGCCTGGCCGATCGGGCTCTGGCTCGGGCACAGCGGCCGGGGCGGGGGGCTGGTCCTGCTGGTCTCCAACGTCACACTGGCGATCCCGACGCTGGCGCTGCTGACCATCCTGCCGCTGACGTTCCTCGGCTTCGGCCGCCCGGCCGTGGTGGTGGCACTCGCGGTCTTCGCGATTCCGCCGCTGCTGGCGAACGCGTTCACCGGGGTGCGGCAGGCCGACCCGGAGGCCCGGGACGCGGCCCGGGGGATGGGCCTGTCCGGCGGGCAGGTGCTGCGCCGGGTGGAGCTGCCGCTCGCGGTGCCCTACCTGGCGGCCGGCTTCCGCACCGCGGCGGTGCAGGTGGTGGCCACCGCCGCGCTCGCCTCGTTCGTCAACGGCGGTGGGCTGGGCCAGATCATCCGGGCCGGGTTCGGGCTCGACATCGCCGCCGGCGGCGGCCAGATCATCGCCGGCGGTGTGCTGGTGGCCGGGTTGGCGCTGCTCGTCGAGGGGGTGCTCGCGCTGGTGGAGCGGGTGGTCACGCCCCGCCCGCTGCGCCGGGAGCGCCGGCGGGCGAACCGCCGCGCGACGGCGGCGACGACCGGCAGTTGAGCCGTCGGTGACGATCGGATGACGAAAACCGCTCCGAGTTTGTCGGTCGGGTCTGGAGGATATTGGCTGGAGTCGCGGGTGGCCGTCCGGATCGCCCGTCGGACACGCGGCCGGCCCGAGGGGGTCGCGCCGGGACACGGAAGGCGGGCACTGATGCGCGCGCGTACGACACTGGCCGCGGGGGCGCTCGGCGCACTCACCGCGGCTGTTCTCCTCACCGGGTGCGGCGACGCCGGCTCGTCCGGCACCGACGCGCCCGAGCAGGGCGCCTCGGGGGCGGGCTGCGCTCCGGTGGCCGGTGACCAGCTCGTCGTCCTGACCGACGACAAGAAGCTCCAGAACACCGACAACGTCATCCCGGCGATCAACGCGAAGGCGGCCACGCCGCAGCTCGTCGCCGCGCTGGACAAGGTCTCCGCGAAGCTCGACACCCCGAAGCTGATCCAGCTCAACCGGGCGGTCGACGTCGACCGCAAGACGCCCCAGGTCGCGGCGCAGGAGTTCGCCTCCGCAAACGGCGTGACCGACGGGATCGAGAAGGGCCCGGGCGGTCAGATCACGGTCGGCGCCGGCAACTTCAGCGAGAGCCAGACCATCGCCGAGCTCTACAAGATCGCGCTCACCGCGGCCGGCTACCAGGTCAAGGTGCAGACCATCGGCAACCGGGAGCTCTACGCGCCGGCCCTGGAGAAGGGCCAGATCCAGGTCGTCCCGGAGTACGCCGCCACCATGGCGGAGTTCCTCAACACCAAGGCGAACGGCAAGGACGCCCAGCCCGTCTCCTCGCCGGAGCTGGACAAGACCGTCGCGGCGCTGAAGACCGAGGGTGACAAGGCCGGCCTGGTCTTCGGCCAGCCGTCCCAGGCACAGGACCAGAACGCGTTCGCGGTCACCAAGGCGTTCGCCGACAAGTACGGCGTGTCCACGCTCTCCGAGCTGGCCGCCAAGTGCTCCGGCCAGGCCACCGTGCTGGCCGGGCCGCCGGAGTGCCCGCAGCGGCCGAAGTGCCAGGCCGGTCTGGTCGAGGTGTACGACTTCAAGGCCGGCTCGTTCAGCTCGCTGGACGCGGGCGGCCCGCAGACCAAGAACGCGCTGAAGACCGGCTCGGCGAGCGTCGGCCTGGTCTTCTCCTCCGACGCGGCGCTGGCCACGAGCTGACGCGGCACCGCCGGCCGGCGCCACGCGTGCCGGCCGGCGGCACGGGCAGCCCGTTCGGCGGGCCGCTCATCGAGTGGCGCCGACCCGTTCCCCTCGGGTGGAACTCTCGGTACTCTGCTCAGCCATGCCAGCCTCGGTCGCGCCCGCC
Organism: Micromonospora sp. ATLC20; assembly: GCF_057196585.1. NCBI lineage: Bacteria > Bacillati > Actinomycetota > Actinomycetes > Micromonosporales > Micromonosporaceae > Micromonospora > Micromonospora sp. ATLC20. The sequence goes on along the minus strand of NZ_JBXUOV010000195.1, from coordinate 366 downwards.
GACAAGAGCACGCCCGCCCTGCTCAACGTCCTGTTCTGGGTCGGTGTGGGGCTGGCGCCCCTGGCCGCGCTCATCCTGCTGATCGCCGACGGCAACGGCTCGCTCCGGTTCGGCGCGGTCCTGGCGATCCTCGCGGTCGTGCTCATCGGCCTGTCCATCGCCCTGCGGCCGGATGGCGCTTCCGGAGGTGCGGAGGCCGAGGAACTGCGCGAGGAGTTGGCGCAGCTCCGTCGGGAGTTGCGAGCCGAGATCGTGGCGGCGGCCCAGCGTGGCAACCAGGCGCTCGACCAGGCACGGCGTGCGGAGGAGGCGGCCGGCGCGGTCCGGCAGCGGCTCGACGCGGCCGCTGCCGGGCTGGCCTCCGCC
>NZ_JBXUOV010000194.1:0-10302 GCF_057196585.1 Micromonospora sp. ATLC20 | reverse complement strand
GTGTACTCAGGGGTTGACCCCGGCGGGCAGCCGGTACGGGCCAAACCGCACCGGCACGGCCCCGTGCGCCCCGACCGAGATGCCGGGGGCGGGGCGCTCGGCGGCCTCCGCCTCGAACGGCGACAGCCCGAGGACGTGGTCGATGTGGCCGTGGGAGTAGACGGCGGTGACGACCGGCGCGGTGCTGCGTGCCCGCACCGCCTCGTGCAGCGCGGCCGCGGTGTTGCGGTCGCCGGTGTCGAAGAGGACCAGGCCGTCGGCCGTCTCGAAGACGTAGACGTTGCCGGTCGCCGCCCACATCCATACACCGTCGTCGATCAGGCGGAGCCCGTCCCGGCGAAGCTCACCCTTGTAGTAGGCGAACAGCGGCTCGTCACCGCGCCAGGCGCGGTCCGCGTAGTCCTCGAGTTCCTTGTCCATCGACACTCCCGGTCCGGTCGCAGGGATCGTGCAAACGGGTCGGCCGGACGAATGCAGGCCGAAGGCCGGCCGCGGCGGCAGCGCCGGACACGACCGGACTGCCGCAGCGGCCGGCGGGACGACCGGGACGGCGGCCTCAGCGGTTCTGGCCGGCCGCCTCCGGGGCGTCCTGCGTCCGCCGGAACCGGCCGACCGCGCGGCGCACCGGACCGGTCACCATGCGGGCCAGGCCGCGGGTGACGAACAGCCGGCTGTCCCGCTGGAAGGCATCCTGGTCGTTGTCGTGCGGGAAGGCGACGATGGGCACTCCCACACCGAGGAACTTACACAAGGTGGGCCATCCTTCCGATACTCGATAAACCAGGAGGCGCTCAGCCGGAACGCATTCCTGGACGTCGCGGATGTGCTTTTCGAACACCTCGACGGCGTATTTCTCGTCCTGAATCGGCCCGTCCCCGAAATGGCGGCGGAAAACACCGTCGAAGATCTCGTTGAACGCACCGAAACGCCGATCGAGGGCCCGCAGCGGCAACTGCATGGCGGGGACGAGGAGGCGGCTGAACAGATCCTGCCGGTACGCCATGAAAATGGTGCGCATGCACGAGCGGTGCCATTGCACCGGATCGCGCACGGTCAGGATGACCTTCGCCTCCGGGTACCGCTCCACCAACTCGCGCCAGAACGCCGCGGCGGGCCAGTCGACAGTGGACCGGTAGCCGGCGAACACCTGGTCCCAGTCCACGTCGGCCCCGCCCACAGCCGCCTGCCAGTCGGCCAGCCGGGCGGGGTCCTTGAGGATCTCCTTCGTGTGGTACGTGGGACCCATCCCGAGAATGTTGAGAGCTTCCCGCAGCGAGGCGGTGCCGGTACGGCCGAAGCCGACGCCGATGACCTCCATGTCGTGGGTTCCTCCTGCCGATCGCCGGGTCGACCCCCACCGTCAGGTGCGCGCCGTGGCCTTGCGGAACAGTGCCGTCGCCAGTGGCACGAAGACCACCAGCAGGCCGAGCGACCACAGGACCGACGCCAGGGCGTCCCCGCCCGGTGAGACGCCGTTGAAGTAGTCGCGCGCCGCGTTGATGGTCAGCGTGACCGGGCTGTTGTCGCTGAACGGCCGCAGCCAGCCGGGCATCGACTCGGACGGCACGAACGCCGAGCTGACGAAGCCGAGCAGGAACATCCACGGCATCGCGGTGCTCTGCGCACCCTCGGCGCTGGAGGCGGTGACGCCCACGATCGACAGCACCCAGCAGAGCGCGAAGCCGAACAGCAGCAGCACGCCGATCCCCGCCAGCACCTGCAGGAACGTGCCGTGCAGCCGGAACCCGAAGGCGTACCCGACCGCACCGGTGACCACGAGCGCGATCAGGTTGCGGAAGGTCTCGGCCAGGGTGCGGCCGATCAGCACCGCGCTGTCGCTCATCGGCAGCGAGCGGAACCGGTCCATCATGCCGTTGCGGAGGTCCTCCGCGATGCCCACGCACATGCCGGCGATGCCGCCGAAGACGACGATCTGCCCGAAGACGCCGGGCAGCACGAACTGCTTGTAGTCGCCGCCCGGCACCGAGATGGCGCCGCCGAACACATAGGTGAAGAGGATGAAGAACATCATCGGCTGCAGGATCGCCGCCATCAGCTGGTCGGGGCGGCGCTGCATGTGCCGGATGTTGCGGCCGGCCAGCAGCAGGACGTCACCCACGAACCAGCCGGGCCCCCGCCGCTCGGGCGGCGCCTCCCACGCCGGCGTGGGGGTGTCCCGCTGCCGGGTCGTCGATTCGTCGACGGTCACTTGCCCTCTCCCTTCCGAGCGGACGACGTGGCGGCGCCGGCCGCGGCGGCGCGGCTGCCGGTCAGGGCCAGGAAGACGTCGTCGAGGGTGGGGCGCCGGACCACATGGGTCGCCACCCGGATGTCGTGGTCGGCCAGCCGGTTCAGCGCGTCGGCGACCCGGACGAGATCGTCGCCCATCCGCGCGGTGATCTGCGCCAGCGGCCGGTCGACGACGGGCTCCTCGGCACCCGGCGCCCGCAGCAGGGCGACCGCGTCGTCGAGCCGGGAGGGATCCTCCAGGACGAACTCCACACGGTCTCCGCCGACGCGCGACTTCAGCTCCGACGGAGTCCCCTGGGCCACCGCCCGCCCCTTGTCGAGCACGGTGATCGTCTTCGCCAGCCGGTCGGCCTCGTCCAGATACTGCGTCGTCAGCAGGACGGTGGTGCCCTCACGGACCAGCATCTCGATCTCGGTCCACAACCCGAGCCGTGACTCCAGGTCGAGGCCGGTGGTGGGCTCGTCGAGGAAGAGCACGCGCGGGCGGATGAGGATGCTCGTGGCGAGGTCGAGCCGTCGCCGGGTGCCGCCCGAGTAGGTCTTCACCTGCTTGTCGGCGACCTCGTCCAGACCGAAGCGGGTGAGCACCTCACCGGTGCGTCGGCGGGCCTCGGCCCGGCCGATGCGGTAGAGCCGGGCCACCAGTTCGACGTTCTCCCGGCCGGTGAGGACCGGGTCGACGGCGGCGAACTGGCCGGTGAGCCCGATCATCGAACGGACCCGCCCCGGCTGCTTCGCCGCGTCGACGCCGTAGATCTCGACGGTGCCGGAGTCGGCCCGCAGCAGAGTGGACAGAATCCGCACCGTCGTCGTCTTGCCGGCGCCGTTGGGGCCGAGCAGGCCCACCACAGTGCCGGGCGCGGCGTCCAGCGACAAGGCGCTGACAACCTTACTTTTGCCTAGCTGCTTGCTGATGTCTCGCGCTCTGATCGCGTCCGCCATGGCGACACCCTATCATCCGCTATATTTTCGCGCAGTTATCGAGCTTGCGTTTCGCGTAGTGTCAGTCGAGCTGACGGAGCCGTACCGGCAGCGACGCGAAGTCGCGGAGCGGTATCGTGCGCCGCCGCACCGGCGGGGCGGCCAGAACCAGCCCGGGAGCGGCGGCGCGCAGCCGGCGGAGCAACACGGCGATCTCCAGTCTGGCCAGACCCGCGCCGAGGCAGTAGTGGATGCCGGCGCCGAAGCTCAGCGGCATGGGACCGGTGCGGCCCGGGTCGAACACGTCCGCGTCCGGGAACGCCTCCGGATCCCGGTTCGCGGACCCGATCAGCAGCCGCACCTGGGACCCCTGTGGAACAACGACCCCGCCCAGTTCCACGTCCGCGCCGGTGAAGCGCAGGCCGGGTGCGACCTGCACCGACGACTCGAAGCGCAGCGTCTCCTCGACGAACCTGCGGGTGCCGTCCTCGGTGTCCAGCCAGCGTCCGCGCCCGGGGTCCTCCAGCAGCAGCAACACCGCGTTGTCGATGGCGGTGGCAGTCGTCTCGAAGCCGGCCGACCAGAGGGTGAACAGCAGGGTACGAAGCTCGGCGTCGTCGAGGCTGCCGTCCTCGGCGTCACGCACCTGCACGAGCGCCGAGACCAGGTCGTCCCGCGGATCCCGGCGGCGCTGCGCGATCATGGCGTCGAAGTAGGTGCCCAGCTCGCGGAACGCCTCGTCGGCCCGCCGGACCGCGTCAGGTGTCGCGGCCGGGTCGACGACGTTCATCATCTCGGGCACGTTGCGGGCCAGCGACTCGCGGTCCGGCTCCGGGATGCCGAGCAGGTCGGACATCATGTGCATCGGCATCGGCACCGAGACGTCGGTGTGCAGATCGACTGTGGCCCCGTCGACCAGCCGCTCCAGCACGTCCGAGACGAGCCGGTCCGACCACCGTTCCATGGAGGCCTGCATGTCGGCCACCCGGCGGCTGGTGAACCCGTGCCCGATCAGCTTGCGCAGCCGGGTGTGCTTGGGCGGGTTGCTGCCCACCAGCGAGCTGACCAGCACGTCGTACGCCTCGTGCTCGACGGCCTGCGGGAACATCTGCGCCATCGCGTCCGGGTGCGCGCCGGGGAAGACCTCGGCGTGCTTGAGCACGTACTGCACGTCGGCGTACCGGCTCACCAGGTACGCGCCGAACTGGCTGCGGTAGACCGGCGCGGCCTCGCGCAGCCAGGAGTAGATCGGGTACGGGTCGGCGGCGGCGGCCGGCGACATGAGCTGGATCAGGGCGTCCGGCGCCCCGGTCTCGACCTGGTCGGACAGGGTCATCGCAGCTGCCTTCCTCGGAGGGTGACGACGCGGGTCAGGTCCAGCCGTGCTGGTGCGACGGCGAGGGCCGGGGCGAGGTCAGGTTCTGCGCCCGGACCATCGAGTCGCGGAAGAAGCCGCAGATGATCTCGCGCTCCTCGCGCTGCAGCTCGGCCGGGAGGTTCTCCCAGTTGTCCACGAAGATCTGGAAGAGACTGCGGCCCACGCCGGCCGGCTCGATGTAGAGCTTGCCGTTGAGCTCGACCGGCCACGAGGCCCGGCGCAGGCCGAACTCCAGCCACGGCAGGTAGGAGGGGAACTGCTGGTTGGGCTCCACGTGGCGGTGCACCGACATCTCCACCACGCCGCTGGCGTCACCCATGATCAGCGTGAGCTTGTCGCCGTCGGTGAACGTGCCGAAGCGGCGCTGCAACCAGTAGCGCAGCGACTCCGGCTTGGTCAGCAGCTCCCAGGCGTCGTACGGCGTGGACTCCAGCTCGATCTGCACGTACGGGCCCATCCGCCGCCACGGCCAGCGCCACGTCGTGCCGGTACGCAGGTAGCCGGCGAGCTGGTCGAGGATCCCCGGCCAGCCGTTGCCGTTCCAGCCGCGCCAGTCCGACGGTGAGTTCAGGGCCTCCTCGGTCGCGGTGATCCGGGTGCCGCCGTCGCCGGTGGCGTCCAGTTCCCAGACGACCCGGGTGGCCGGTCCGACGCCGACCCAGCGCCAGAAGTACTTGAGCTCGGCGTGGCCGTCACGCGGCGGCTCCGCCACGAGCGGCCGGCAGTGGAAGAACTCGCCGTCCTCGAAGTCGAGCAGGACGTCGCTGCCGACGGCGGTCAGTGAGCCCCGGCACCGCGCCAGCCAGGAGCGGATCTCCTCCGGCGTGGTGAGCGCCTGCCAGACCCGCTCGATCGGGTTCGGGATCTCGACGACCGCGACGAGGCGTTCCCAGCGGTCCTGCACGATGGAGCGGGCCTGGATCGCGTTGAGCGGTGGAAAGGTGTCCAGGGCCCGCGACGGTTCGAGTTCGGCGAAGTCCGGCCAGGACGTCTCCGTGGTGTGTGCTCCGTTCAGCTCTGCCGATTCGACGGACACGGTCTGCCTCCCTGGGGTGCGACCTGGGCCGGCTCGAGGACGGCGGACGCTCACCGGGCCGCTGACGGGCACCACTGATCACCGGTCGCCGCCGGTGTGGCGTCGATCGGTGCGTGGGAGTCAGGATCAGGTGCGTCGCGTGCCGCCGTCCGGGGCCGGAACGCGTACGCCGATCGTAGGAAGGCCGGGGGTCTCGCCGCTTCTCGCAACTTGCGCAGCGCGCCGATCCCCCCGGGGTCAGCCCTTGAGCACCCGGCCGGCGCCGAGCAGCTCGACGGCCTGGGTGATCCGCCGGGCCCGGGTCTCCGGCCGCTTGGCGCCGGTGATCCAGGTGACGTACTCCTTGGTCCGCGAGTAGGACAGCGTGGCGAAGAAGGCCTGGGCGTCGGGATGCTCGCCGAGCGCGGCGGTCAGGTCGTCGGGCACCTCCACGGTGCGCGCCTCGGTGTCCGGTTCCAGGGTGACGCGCACGTCGTCTCCCGCCTCCACCCCGGCGGCGGCGCGTACGGTCTTGTTGACCACGATGTACCGGTTGCCGTTCGGCCCGGTCATCACCGAGCCGGCGTACGGCGTGTCGTTGATCCGGCCGGTCACCGGGATCCGCGCCGCGGTGCCCAGCCGGCCGGCGATCGCGGGCGGGACGGTGACATAGGTCCACGCCCCGACCTGCTCGCACACGAGTGTGCCGCCGAACGTCTCGCTCATCTGCGCTCCCTCACCTCTCGTCCGCGGACCGGCGGCGTCACACCGGGGCGGGCCCCACGTCGGCCAGCCGGTCCGTGGAAACCGCCACGTCGGGGGTGATGCCGAGCAGCCGCAGGCAACGGGTGACCGCCGCCGGCACACCGACCGCCGCGACCTGCCCGCTGACCAGCGCCTCGATCGGGTCGAGCTGCCGCATGCCCAGGCTGAAGAAGCTGCGCGCGTCGGTGCGGACGGTCAGCGACGGCGCGCCGGCCGGCCCGGCGACGACCTCGGCGTGACCGGCCCGCACGTCGACGTGGAAGATCTCGTCGTCGACCCGGAACTCGTAGCTCTCGTCGATCTCGCCGGTGCGTGCGTCGTCCACCATGGCCTCGATGGCGAGGACGGCCCAGGACGCGCGTACCGTTGACCCGGTGGGGAGCTCGTGCCCCGCGGCGTATGCCAGCCCGAAGCGGGACAGCCCGAGGATCGGCTCGTGCAGCGAGCGGCCCAGGTCGGTCAGCTGGTAGCCACCGGTGCGCTTGCGGGGTTCGGTGGGCGTCAGCAGGCCGGCGTCGACGAGCGCGGCGAGCCGGGCGGCGAGCAGGTTGGTGCCGATACCGGGTAGCGCTTCCAGTAACTGATTGTAGCGACGAGGGCCGTGCAGTAGTTCGCGAATGACGAGCAAGGTCCACCGCTCGCCCACCACATCCAATGCGTAAGCGAGGGCACACTGCTGGTCATACGACCGTTTCCCGCGGGCCCCGTTCACTTCGTCCACCCTCCGGCTGTCATGCTACTTGAGTATTGCATGACAATGTGGTGGCGGCGAGTGACCGCCTACCCGGGCGGTACCGACAGGCGGGCCAGCTCCCGCGCGCAGTCCGCGGCGGCCGTCCAGGCGGCGGCGAACCGGCGGCGCAGCGCGTGCGCACGGGTGTCCGGCAGCCCGAGATGGCGCCAGCCCTGGTGGCTGAACTCCAGCCGCTGACGGTCGGCCAGCCGGTGCAGGGCCAGCTCGGCGGTGGTGCCGGCGCCGCGCTCGGTGATCTGCACGGTGAACGTCACCGTCCCCTCCCGCACCGACCAGTCGTCGAGCGGGAAACGACGTGGCCCGTCGGCGTCCACCACGAAGAACCAGGCGGGCCGGAAGCCGTCGCTCGCCACCGGGAGCCACCGGTAGAGCAGCGACGGTTCGAACGCGTCCCAGCCCGGTGGCAGGTCGACCGAGCCGTCGATGTCGGACCGCCAGTCGTAGCGCGTCGAGCGTCCGGTGCGCAGGTACCCGTCGAGTCGTTGCAGGAAGTCGGTCCAGCCGGCGCGCATCTGCTCGATCTCGGCCGGCGGCCGCACCGGGTCGGCGTCCTCGACGGTGAGCCGCGCGCCGCCGGCGGTGGGCTCGGCCCGCCAGGTGATGTGCTGCTCGGGCCCGACGCCGAGGAACGACCAGGTGAACTCGATGAGCCGGTCGTCGACGACGCGCACCGGCGTGACCACGAAGAAGTCACCGTCGCCGAAGTCGATCCGCCACGGCGTCCGGACGTGCCAGTCGCCGCGCGTGGTGCCGAACCAGGCGGCGAGACGGACCGGGTCGGTCAGGGCCGCCCACAGCTCGTCCACGCCGACCGGCACGGTGATCGCCGTCCGGACCGGAGGCGCGCCGAGAAGCCGTCGACCCCGGTCACCCCTGTGGTCGTCCATCGTCTCTCCTCCCGGCCAGCGAGCGCGGGCCGGACCATGTCGCGTCCGGCCCGCGTCCATCTCACTGCTACATCGCGTCCTTGGCGAGGTAACCGCCCATGGTGAACCGCAGGCTGGTCACGTACGCCACCGGGTCCTTCTCCGGGTACCGGGTGTCGTGCAGCGGCAGCATCCGGTAGATCTGGCCCTTGCCGGGCGAGCCGGCCGGCGGGATCTGCCGGACGTCGTCGATGGTCAGGATGATCGGTTCCTTGTTCATCAGCTTCAGGCCGAGCTTCGGCATGTCGAAGATGGCACCGACCGCCATCCGGCAGGCCTTCGCCGACGGCCCCTCACCGGCGTACGGGTCGAAGGGGGTGCGGATCTGACCGGTCGACAGGCAGTCGGGGTTCAGCGTGACGGTGATCTCGCCGAGTTCCTCGCAGCTGCCGGTCATCTTCATCTCGATCAGGTTCGTGTAGACCTCGGCGGTCGCCCAGTCCTCGGAGGTCGGCTCCGAGCGCACGACCCGGACGTAGCCCTCGAACGGCACTGTGTACTCGCCGACGCCGGGCACGGCGAACGTGTCGACCGAGGTGATGCCGAGGTTGTCGATGCCGGGGACCGGCGGCGTCCACGGCTTGACCTCCGTGCCGACGTACCGGTTCGGGACGCCGTCGGTGGGAACCGGCCGGCCGTAGATCACGGAGGGCTTGCTGGCGGGGGCTGTCATTGTCTTCTCCTCCTGAGAGTTCGGCGCGGCCTCGGCCGCCCGGACGCATCGCATGGATCGTGGGAACGGATGCGGGGTGCCTCGCCCGTCAGGGCATCAGCGTGGTGTGGTCGCAGCAGGTCAGGCCGGGCTCGTCCGCGACGCCGTCCTGGTCGGAGTCGATCTCGCCGTCGACGGTGGAGTACACGTCACGCGAGTTCATGTCGATGCGGCCGTCGCCGTCCCAGTCGTTCAGCTTGCCCTTGAACGTGCCGAGGATGAAGGCGTTGGTCATCGGGCCGACCTCGGGGTCGTGCAGCGTGGACAGCACGCCGTTGCCCGGGGTGAGGACCTGCTCGATCGAGCGGCCCGCGATGCGGGCCAGGTTCACGTAGCCCCAGCCCTGGAAGCGGCCGCGGACGTAGCGGATCGCGGCCTCCTCGCGGATCTGGAACTTCGGCTCCAGGTGCCAGGTGCCGTACCGGGCGAAGCCGATGTTCGCCTTGCGCACGCCCTCGCTCGGGTCGTCGGCGCGACCGGACTTGAAGAACGTCCGCGGCACCAGCGACTCGAAGAAGAAGTTGCCCCGGTCGCGGCGCGTCCGGTCGGTGAAGCCGCGGAACAGGTAGTTGTCGCAGTGCGGCGAGCCGTCGGCGTGCAGGCCGGAGATCGTCTTGGCGATCACCAGCTGGCGCTCGCGGGTCTGCACGTTGGGGCAGGCGTGGGCCTGGCCGTAGATCCGCGCGAGGCCCTGCGGGGCCAGCGAGATCTTGCCCCAGTGCGTGTTCGACTCGTCGAGACGCACGTACAGGTCACAGTGGATCAGCAGGTAGATGGTCTCGTCGAAGGTGCGGCCCGGCGTGTAGAGGGCGTCCCGGCCGTCGAACGACGGGTCACCGCTCTGCAGCTCGCTGATGAACAGCTTGGACCACTCGGCGATCTCCGGGTCGGCGTCACCGAGGAACTTCTGCAGCGTCGAGATCGCCTGGGCACCGCCCAGCTTCTCGATCGCCCACAGCGCGTCCCACCGCACCTCCCGGTTGGTGTCGTGCCGGACGACCTGCTCCAGCAGCTCGAAGGCGTCGGCCTGGTCGCGGTCGGCGTACTCGTACATCGCCTGCTCGCGCATGGCCGGGTCGGCGTGGTGCAGGGCGTCGTGCCGCAGCTCGTCGTTGGTGCGGTTGTCGAGCCGGATCGCCACCCGGTTGAGGGCGTAGCCGAAGTCGCTCGCCCACGCCGCCGGGTCGCCGGCCACCAGCCGGGGATCCACGTTGCTCAGGGTGGTGCGGTACGCGAAGTTGAGCGCGTCGCGCTGCTCGGTGCCGAGATCCTCGAGCAGCGCGGTTTCCTGCGGCCACGTCCGGACCTCACCGTCGGCGGACACTGGAGACTTGTTGCATAGGTCGATCGCCATCTCGCATTCCCTTCGGTCGGTTCCGTCAGGCTCAACATCGACGACGCTATAGAAAAATGAACCTGGACACTTCTCACGCCTTTCCATCCCTCCCTAAGCTGTCAGTACATGTAGCGATCGGGGGCTCCGATGGTGGCTTACACGCCCACGTCCGTACCGCGCTCGTCCCTCCCGCAGATGTCCGGCCGCGCCGCCGCCTGGGCGGCGATCACGGCCCGGCACCTCGC
>NZ_JBXUOV010000193.1:0-10506 GCF_057196585.1 Micromonospora sp. ATLC20 | reverse complement strand
GCCGCGGGAGACTCCCCCCTCGAGCCCCCCGGCGGCTGGGGGGGGGCGGGCCGCCCGCCCCGCCGCCCGCCCCCCCCCACCGACCGACGTCAGCGGTGGTGGGCGCCGGCCCAGCGGTCGGCCTCGGGGGCCGGGTGCAGGCCGGGCTCGTGCAGGCCCTCCTCGGTGACCTGGCCGATCCGGCGGTACGTCTCCGGGCGGCTGGTGCGCAGGATCGCGCCCCAGATCAGGCCGACCACGCCCGCCGCCACCGGGATCGCCGGGAGCAGCCACTTCAGGTAGCTCGCCGTGTCGGGGGCGAGCAGCGCGTCGAAGTTGAACAGCAGCACCAGCAGCACGGCGGTGAGCAGGATCGTGCCGAGCGCCGGGGCGATCGCCCGCTGCCACGCGCTCTCCGGGCCGGGACGGCCGCGGAAGAAGCCCACCACGGAGGCCGAGGTGAGCGTCATCAGCAGCACGACGCCGACAGCGGCGGCGCCGGACAGCCAGGTGAACAGGTCGATGACCGGGTCACGGCCGGTCATCGCGAACGCCAGGAACACCACCACGGCGAGGACGCTCTGCACCAGCGAGCCCGCGACCGGCGCGCCGCTGCGGCTGGAGGTGGCGCCGAGGAAGCCCGGCAGGACCCGCTCCCGGCCCAGCGCGAACAGGTAGCGCGCCACGCCGTTGTGGAACGACAGCAGGGCGGCCAGGACGCTGGTGATGAACAGGACGTTGGCGATGTCGGCGACGACGACACCGGTGTACTGCTCGAGCGCGCCGAAGATGATGCCCGGCCCCGCCTCGGCACTCGCCGCCGGAGCGTTCTCCGGGCCGGTGAGCACGGTGAGCGCCCAGGCAGAGAAGGCGTAGAACAGGCCGGTGAACGCCACCGCGATGTAGGTGGCCCGGGCCACCGTGCGACGCGGGTCCTTGACCTCCTCGCTGTAGATGGCGCCGCTCTCGAAGCCGGTGAAGGAGGCGATGGTGAACGCGAGCACCGCCCCGAAGCCGGCGCCGAACAGGTGCCCGGGGCTGATGCCGGCGGCGGTGACGGTGCCGCCGTCCGGGTTGGCGAAGGCGACCAGGTCGAAGATCAGCACGACCACGCACTCGAGGACGAGCAGCACGGCGAGGACGGTGGCGTTGAGGTCGATGCGCAACACGCCGAGCGCGCCGATGAACACCCAGGCCAGCAGCGCCCAGACCCACCAGTCGAGGCTGATGCCGGTCTTGGCGTCCATGAAGTCGCCCAGGATCGCGCCGAGCAGGCCGTACAGACCGATCTGGATCGCGTTGTACGCCGCGAGCGCGACCGCCGAGCCGGCCACCCCGCCGGCCCGGCCGAGGCCGTTGGCTATGTACGCGTAGAACGCGCCCGCGTTGGCGACGTACCGGCTCATCGCGGCGTAGCCGGTGGCGAAGACGGCCAGCACGGCGGCCAGGAGCACGTATCCGAGCGCGGCGCCGATGTTGCCGCTGACCGCGTACATGGTGGTGACACCGCCGCCGAGAACGGTCAGCGGGGCGGACGCGGCGACGGTGAAGAAGACGAGGTGAGCGGTGCCGAGACGACCGCGGCGCAGCCCACCGTCGGAGAAGAACGGATCGGAGGACAAGGCTTCTCCAGGGGAGGGGGTGAGGGGATTGATGTGTCTACTTCGGAACAACCTGAAGCAGGGTATTGGTGATCACGTATCGTGACAACCCCGCTTCGATATCGATTGGGGTGCGCCTGAACGGCCGGAATTGAGCTGTGCGTGGTCATGCCGTACCGTCCCGTGTCGACGATCACGGCCACCGTTCGAGGATGGACCATGACCTACCCCGGGGCACAGGCCACTTACCGGCTTGCGGATGCGCTGTTCCTTATCGGACACGACGAGTTCACCGGCAAGCCACACGTCGCTGTCGACCGGCTGGAGTGCGGGCTGGCCGGCGCCGCGCTCGCCGAGCTGATGTTCGAGGGCCGGATCGCCCTCGACGGAGGGGGGATCGCCGCCGTCGATCCGCGGCTGTGGCAGGAGCCGCTCACCGATCTGCTGATCACCGAGATCCTGCGCCGCGAGGGGGCGCACCCGGCCCGGCTGTGGATCCGCTACCTGCGGACCCAGCTCAACATCAACGAGCGGGTGGGCACCCGGCTGGTCACCGCCGGCGTGCTCCGTCGTGAGCAGGGCAAACTGATCGGCCGGACGGTGCGCTGGCCGGCCATCGACCCGAACCAGGCGGCCTCGCCGCGGGTGCGGCTGACCGCGATGCTGATGCACTCGTCCCCGGCCGAGCTGGACCCGGGCACGTTGCTGCTGGCGACGCTCGCCGAGGCGGTCGGTCTGGCCGCGCACATCTTCGACCCGCAGGTGGCCACGCGGATGCGCGACTGCCGCCGGTTCCTGCCGGCTCAGCTCGAGGGGTTGCTCGCCGCCGTCGTGGGCGCGCTCGACGTCACCACCACGACGGTACGGCGATGACGTCCCGCCCCGGGTCGAGCCGGGGCGGGACGGTACGGGTCAGGCCGGGTCGCGCCACATCGGGTAGAGGCTGGGGCCCTCCGGCAGGTCCAGCGTGACCGGACGGCGCCGGAATCCGAGCCGCTCGTAGAGCGCGGCGTTGCGCGGCGAACTGGCTTCCAGGTACGCCGCCGTGCCGGCCTGATCCAGCTCGGCCAGTCTGTGACGCAGCAGCGCCGAGCCGACGCCCTTGCCGTGATGGTCCGGGTGCACCCCGATGAAGGGCAGGTACCAGTGCGGCTCTGCGGGGTGCCGGGCGCTCATCATCTCGTCGAGCGTGCCGAACCGCTTCATGGCCTCCGCCCCGATCGCGTTCTCCAGCCCGTCGAACTCGCCACCGTCCTCGGCGTCGTGGCCCTCGCCGGTGTGTAGCCAGAGCGTCGCGCCCAGCCCGTCACCGGCGACGTACACCTCACCGGTGCGCAGCGCCAGCGCGACGAACGGTCCGAAGAAGGCGCGATGGACCCGCGCGCGGTGGTCGTCGTCGGGGAAGACCCAGCCGCTCACCGGATCCCGCATGAACGCCTCGGCGAGGATCGCGGTCACGACGGCGGCGTCCGCCGCGGACGCCCGCCGGATACTGTCCTGCCACTCAGTCACTGGCCAACCGTCCTACCGGCTCGACGAGCCATTGTGGTCATTGATCGGCGTGCAAGGTATCAGGTGCGAACGCCGTGCGGCAGACCCCGACCTCCGGCGCTCGCCGCGACCCGTCCCGGGTGGCTACGCTGGCCCGGACCCCGACAGGAGGACCATGTCCCGCACGCGCCGTCCCGGCCCGCAGCCCGGGGCCGCCATGACCTCGTCCCCCTGGATCCTCGTCGCCGCCGGCGTGGTCGTCATGCTGGTCCTGCTGGTGGTGGCGCTCGGTTCGGTGCGGGGCCGCAGCACGTTCCCGGCGGCCGGTCCGCCGGATCCGCCGATGTCGCTGCCGGGCATGCCGCTGACCCCCACGGCGGCCGGTGCCACCGGCCCGTCGCCGGCCTCCGCCACCGCTGCGGTGGTGCCGGGCCTGTCGCCGCGGTCCACCGTGGTGCCCGCCCGTCCGACTCCGGCCGCGCCGACTCCCAGCCCTCGGGGCGTGGCCCGGCCGGTGCTGCCTCCGACGCCTCCTGCGCCTCCTGCGCCGCCGTCGGCGGTGACCGGCCGGTACAGCGTGCCGAGCGTCTTCGACGGCGGCTTCATCGGTGAGGTGCTGCTGGTCAACACCGCGCGTACGCCGCAGGGCTGGACGGTGCGCGCGGTGTTCCCGGGTGGCCGGCTGGTCACCGCCTGGGTCGAGGGTGCCGAGCAGGGCGTGTTCCGCTTCGACGACGGCGTCTTCACCTACCGCAGCGGGTTCGACCTGGCCCCCGGGCAGTCCCTGCCGGTGCGGTTCCACATCGAGCGGGCCGGTACCCGGCCGCTGAGCTGCACCGTCGACCGCTCGCCCTGCACCGAGCGGTAGTTCCGGCGCCCCGGACCGGGGCTGGCGTCCACGTCTCTTCTTGCAAGCTGTCTGCTTTGTTGCGGCAGTGTTTGCAAGGTATTGCAGAATGTTTCGGCAAGGGCTAGCGTGCGGGCGAATCAGCGACCAGAGAAAGGCCGTCGATGAAACCCCCGCCGATATCCCCCAAGGCGCTGCTCGCCCTGGTCACCTCCCTCGTACTCACTCTCGTCGGCGTGCCGGTGGCGCTCCACCAGCTCGGCGCCGACGCCACCGGTCCGGCCGCCACCCCCGACGTCCTGGCCGCCGGCAACGCTCCGCAGTGGAACCGCGAGCCGTCCGCCGACGCGCTGCTCAAGGCCGGCACCGGCACCGCGAAGGCGGAGCAGTTCTACTTCGTCCTGCCGGACCGGTTCGCCAACGGCGACAAGCGCAACGACACCGGCGGCCTCACCGGCGGCCGGCTCACCACCGGCCTCGACCCGGCCGACAAGGGCTTCTACCACGGCGGCGACCTCAAGGGCCTGATCGACCGGATGGACTACATCCAGGGGCTCGGCACCACCGCCATCTGGCTCGCGCCGATCTTCAAGAACCGGCCCGTGCAGGGCACCGGCGCGGACGTCTCGGCCGGCTACCACGGCTACTGGATCACCGACTTCACCCAGGTCGACCCGCACTTCGGCACCAACGCCGAGCTGAAGAAGCTGGTCGACCTGGCCCATCGCCGGGGCATCAAGGTCTACCTCGACATCATCGTCAACCACACCGCCGACGTCATCAGGTACGCCGAGGACAAGTACGGCTACGTGGACAAGAAGACCGCGCCCTACCGCGACGCGCAGGGGCGCCCCTTCGAGGACCGCAACTACGCCGACGGCACCCGGAAGTTCCCGGCGGTGAACTCGACGTCGTTCCCGTACACCCCGGTGTTCGCCACCCCCGCCGACGCGAAGGTCAAGGTACCGGCGTGGCTGAACGACCCGACCATGTACCACAACCGCGGTGACTCCACCTTCGCCGGGGAGAACAGCGAGTACGGCGACTTCTTCGGCCTCGACGACCTGTGGACCGAGCGTCCCGAGGTGGTCCGCGGCATGACCGACATCTACGCCCAGTGGATCGGCAAGGCCGGCGTGGACGGGTTCCGCCTCGACACGGTCAAGCACGCCAACCTCGACTTCTGGCCGCAGTTCGCGCGCGGCATCGACGCCGCCGCCGCGAAGGCCGGCAAGAAGGACTTCTTCATGTTCGGCGAGGTCTACAGCGCCGAGCAGGAGATCCAGTCCACCTACGTGCGGCAGGGCGGACTGCCCGCCACGCTCGACTTCTCGTTCCAGGAGGCGGCACGCGGGTACGCCGCCGCCGACGGCTCGGCCAAGTCGCTCGCCGACGTGTACGCCAAGGACGACCTGTACTCCGCGCGGGACACGAACGCCAACCGGCTCACCACGTTCCTGGGCAACCACGACATGGGCCGCATCGGCTCGTTCGTCGCCGCCGCCGGCGGTGACGACGCCACCCAGCTGAACCGCAGCCAGCTCGCCCACCAGCTCATGTTCCTCACCCGCGGCCAGCCGGTCGTCTACTCCGGCGACGAGCAGGGCTTCACCGGACCGGGCGGCGACAAGGACGCCCGGCAGGACATGTTCGCCTCGCGGACCGCCGACTACCTCGACGACGACCTGATCGGCACCACCCGCACCCACGCCGCCGACCAGTACGACACCCGCCACCCGCTCTACCGGACCATCGCCGAGCTGGGCGACCTGCGGACGGCGCACCCGGCACTGCGCGACGGCGTGCAGGTGACCCGGTACGCGGCCGACGGGCCGGGCGTCTTCGCGTTCTCCCGCGTCCTGCCCGCCGACCGGATCGAGTACGTGGCGGCGGTGAACAACGCCGCGACGCCGCAGACTGTCACGGTGGACACCTGGTCGGCCGACGCCCGCTTCACCGGCGTGTACGGCGGCGCCGCGGGCGCGACGGCCGGCGCGGACGGCAAGCTGAGCGTCACCGTGCCGGCCATGTCGGCGCTGGTGCTGAAGGCCGACCGGGCGATCCCGCAGGCCGGGGCCCCGACGATCACTATCACCGAGCCGGGCGACGACCCGGTCCCGGGCACGGCCGCCGTCACCGCCCAGGTGACCGGAGACCCGCTCGCCACCGTCACGTTCGCCGCCCGGGTCGCGGGCGGCAAGTGGACGCTGCTCGGCACCGCGAACCGCGCGCCGTACACCGTGCACCACGACCTGACCGGCCTGCCCGGCGGCACCCGCGTGGAGTACAAGGCGGTGGTCCGCGACGGCAAGGGCCGCACCGCCACCGCCCGTGCCACCGGCACCGTCGGCACCCCCGCCCAGGGCGCGTCGCGGGACTGGGCGATCGTGCACTACCAGCGCCCGGCCGGCGGGTACGACGACTGGCGGCTCTACGCCTGGGGCGACATCGACCCGGCGTACGTGACGCAGTGGCCCGCCGGGCAGCCGTTCGCCGGTGAGGACTCGTACGGCCGGTTCGCCTGGGTCAAGCTCAAGCCCGGCGCGAAGACCGTCGGCTTCCTCGTGATCGACGGCGACGGCAGCAAGGACGTGGCCAACGACCGCACCATCGACGTGACTGCGACCGGCGAGGTCTGGGTCAAGCAGGGCGACCCGGCGGTCTACCCGACGCGGCAGGCCGCCACCGGCGAACCCGACCCGCCCGTCGCGCAGGACACCGCGCTGATCCACTGGCGCAAGGCCGACGGGAACTACGACGGCTGGGGCCTGCACCTGTGGGACGGCGCGGCCACCCCGACCGACTGGGCCGCTCCGCTCAAGCCGGAGAAGATCGACGCGTACGGCGCGGTGTTCCGGGTGCCCCTCGCCGCCGGGGCGACCGGGCTGAGCTACATCATCCACCGAGGCGACGAGAAGGATCAGCCCGAGGACCAGCGGCTCGACTTCGCCGGCGCCGGACGCGAGGTGTGGCTCCTGGCCGGCGTCAAGGGACGGCTGCTGCCCACCACCACGTCCGGCGCCGCCAAGGACCTCGACCTGACCAAGCAGAAGGCGCAGTGGATCGACAGGTCCACAGTCGCCTGGGCGACCGGGCCGACCGACGGCAGGCGGTACGCGCTGGCAGTCGCCCCGGCCGGTGGGATCGGCCTCGTCGACGGCGAGCTGACCGGCACGTACACCACCATCGGACTGCGAGCCCAGCGCAACGGGCTGACCGAGGCGCAACGGCAGGCGTACCCCCATCTCTGGGCCTCGCGCGCCTTCTCGCTGGACCGCGCCGACCTGGCCCGGGTGCCGGCGGCGCTGCGCGGCCAGATCGTGGTGACCGAGCGGGACGCGGAGGGCGCGCTGCTCGCCGCCACCGGCGTGCAGATCCCCGGCGTGCTCGACGACGTCTACGCGGCGGCGACCGGCGCGAAGCTCGGCCCGACGTTCGCCGGCCGGGTCCCCACCCTGGCGGTGTGGGCGCCGACCGCGCGGACCGTGTCGCTGGAGCTGTTCGACTCGCCCACGGCCCAGCCGTCCACAGTGGCGATGCGCCGCGACGACCGCACCGGCGTCTGGTCGGTCCGCGGCACGAAGGCGTGGAACGGCCGCTACTACCGCTACCGGGTGCAGGCGTGGCAGCCGGCCACGCAGAAGATGGTCACCGCGTCGGTGACCGACCCGTACTCGGTGGCGCTCGCCCCGAACTCCACGCACAGCCAGATCGTCGACCTGACCGACCCGGCGCTCGCGCCGGCCGGCTGGGCGAGCCTGCGCAAGCCGGCCCCGGTGCCGGCGTCGAAGGTCCAGATCTCCGAGCTGTCGGTACGGGACTTCTCCATCGCCGACACCACCGTTCCCGCCGACCGGCGGGGCACGTACCTGGCGTTCACCGACCCGGACAGCGCCGGCATGAAGCACCTGCGCAAGCTCGGCGACGCCGGGGTCAACCACCTGCACCTGCTGCCGGCCTTCGACTTCGCCACCATCCCGGAGAAGCGGGCCGACCAGGCCCGGCCGGACTGCGACCTGGCCGCGCTGCCGCCGGACTCCGACGAGCAGCAGAAGTGCGTCGCGGCGGTCGCCGGCACCGACGGCTACAACTGGGGGTACGACCCGCTGCACTACACGGTGCCCGAGGGCGGGTACGCCACCGACCCGAACGGCGCGAAGCGCACCACCGAGTTCCGCCAGATGGTCGCCGGAGTGAACAAGGCCGGCCTGCGGGTGGTCATGGACGTGGTCTACAACCACACCTCGGCCGCCGGCGCCGACCCGAAGTCGGTGCTCGACCAGGTGGTGCCGGGCTACTACCACCGGCTGCTGGAGGACGGGACCGTCGCCAACTCCACCTGCTGCGCCAACACCGCGCCGGAGCACGCGATGATGGGCAAGCTCGTGGTGGACTCGCTGGTCACCTGGGCCAAGGCGTACAAGGTCGACGGTTTCCGGTTCGACCTGATGGGCCACCACCCGAAGGCGAACATCCTGGCCGTACGGGCCGCGCTGGACAAGCTCACGCTCGCCCGCGACGGCGTGGACGGTCGCAAGATCCTGCTGTACGGCGAGGGCTGGAACTTCGGCGAGGTCGCCGACGACGCCCGGTTCACGCAGGCCACCCAGGCCAACATGGCCGGCACCGGCGTCGGCACGTTCAACGACCGGCTCCGCGACGCGGTGCGCGGCGGCGGCCCGTTCGACGCCAACCCGCGCGTGCAGGGCTTCGCCTCCGGCCTCTACACCGACCCCAACGGCGACGACGTGAACGGCTCGGCCGCCGAGCAGCGGGCCCGGCTGCTGCACCAGCACGACCTGATCAAGGTGGGGCTGACCGGGAACCTGCGCGGCTACCGGTTCACCGACTCCACCGGCAAGCGGGTCACCGGGGCGCAGGTCGACTACAACGGCGCCCCGGCCGGGTACACCGCCGCGCCGGGCGAGGCGGTCACCTACGTCGACGCGCACGACAACGAGATCCTGTACGACGCGCTGGCGTACAAGCTGCCGCAGGGGACCTCGGCGCAGGACCGGGCCCGGATGCAGGTGCTGGCACTGGCGACCACCGCGCTCGGGCAGGGCGCCGGGTTCGTGACCACCGGCTCGGAGCGGCTGCGCTCGAAGTCGCTGGACCGCAACTCGTACAACTCCGGTGACTGGTTCAACCAGATCCGATGGAACTGCGCCCAGGGCAACGGGTTCGGTGCCGGCCTGCCGCCGGAGGCCGACAACAAGGACAAGTGGTCGTACGCGAAGCCGCTGCTCGCCGATCCGTCGCTGGTGCCGGACTGCGCGGCGATCGACCTGGCCGACGCCCGGTACGCGGAGCTGCTGCGCGTGCGCCGGTCCTCGCCGGTGTTCGGGCTCGACACCGCCGAGCAGGTGCAGAAGCGGGTGGCGTTCCCGCTGTCCGGAACGACGGAGACCCCGGGCGTGCTCACCATGACCCTCGACGCGCGAGGGCTGGACGGGGAGTGGAAGTCGGTGACAGTCGTCTTCAACGCCACGCCCGAGACGGCGAAGCAGACGGTCACCGGGCTTCGCGGCGCGAACGTGGCACTGCACCCGGTGCTGCGGAACTCGGCCGACCCGGCGCTGCGTACCGCGTCGTTCGACCGGGCCGCCGGCACGTTCACCGTGCCCGCGCGCAGCGTGGCGGTGTTCGTCCAGAGCTGACCGGTACGGCCGACCGGCCCCCTGCCACGTCACGTGGCAGGGGGCCGGTCGCGTACCGGCGGACCGTCAGGTCAGTTGAAGCAGTCCTCGACGGTGTTGGCGCAGTTGGTGGGGTCGTTGTTGCTGATGAGGGACTTGTCGTCGAGCTTGACGCGTCCTTCGTTGTTGAGGACGCCGCCGGCGACCCGGTGGAGCTTGCTGGAGTCGGTGGCGGTGTTCTTGGTGACGTGGGTCTTGGTCAGGGTGATCTTCGCCTTGTTGTTGAAGATGCCGCCGCCGTTGAGGGCGGTGTTGCCCTTGATGTCGGTGTCGCGGATGGTGAGGGTGGCGTTGTCGTCCTTGTCGTGGTCGCGGGCGAGGAAGCCGTCCTCGATCTTGATGAGCCACTCACCGTTGAAGATGCCGCCGCCGAAGCGGTTGGCGGTGTTGTCGACGATCTTGCTGTCGGCGATCGTGGCGCTGGCGTGCTCCTTGTTCTCCGGGTAGCCCCAGTGCTTGCCGCCGGTGACCACCACACCGCCGCCGTCGCCGTCGGCGTGGTTCTTGGCGACGTGGACCTTCTCCAGGAGCAGGTCCGTGTTCTCGGCGTAGACGCCGCCACCGTTCTCGCAGGCGGTGTTGCCCGTGATCGCGGTGAAGGACACCGTGACGGTGCCGCCGCTGCTGAACAGGCCGCCACCGTTCTTGCCGGCGCGGTTGTCCGACAGGCTCGACTTCACGCCGTCCTTGCCGTGGTCGGAACCGAAGATCTCGACCGTGCCGGCCTCGTGGTGCTTCTCCTTCTTGTCGTAGCCCTTCGGCGCGGCGGAGGCCGTCGGGCCGTGTCCGCCGGACAGGCCGCTGCCGTTGGCGATGCCGCCGCCGTTGCCGCCTGCGGTGTTGTCGTCGACGTGGGTCTCCTCGACCTTGAGGATGCCCTCGTTGAAGA
>NZ_JBXUOV010000192.1:0-10650 GCF_057196585.1 Micromonospora sp. ATLC20 | reverse complement strand
CCGCCGCGCTGCGGGCCGCCACCGACGGCCGGGGCGCCGACGTCTGCCTGGAGCTGTCCGGGTCGTACCCGGCGCTGCACGAAGCGATCCGCGCCACCGCGCACGCCGGGCGCGTCGTCGCGGCCGGCTTCTACCAGGGGTACGCCCACGGGCTGGAACTCGGCGAGGAGTTCCACCACAACCGGATCCAGCTCGTGGCCGCCCAGGTCTCCGGGCCCGATCCGGCACCCGGCACGGCCGGCCGGTGGTCCGGGACGCGGATCGCACACACCTTCATGGACCTGGTGGCCGAGGGCAGCGTCGACCCGCTGCCGCTGGTGAGCCACGTCGTCGACGCGGGCGCGGTGGCCGACGCCCTGGCGTTGCTCGACCGCGGTGACGGTGACGTCCTCCAAGTGGTGCTGAGGTTCTGATGGACATTCCGCTTGCCTGCCAGGAGCAGCTGCTTCCCGGCACCGACCTGACCCGGAAGTACGCCCTCGCCGTCTCCCTCGGCTACCAGGGCATCGAGCTGCGCGGGCGGGGCGACCACGCGCTGGCCCGGCGGCTGCCGGAGCTGCGCCGCGCCCGCGCCGCCGGCGTGGTCGTGCCGACCGTCTGCGTCGAGATGGACCACTTCATCGGCGACTTCGACCCGGGCCGCTCCCGCGACGCGGTCGACAACCTGCGCTCCCAGCTCTCGGTGATCGCCGAGCTGGGCGGTGTCGGCGCGATGACCCCTGCCGCGTGGGGCATGTTCTCCCGCCGGCTGCCCCCGTTCGACCCGCCACGCTCGGCCGACGGCGACCGGCGGGTCCTCGTCGACGCCCTGGGCGAGCTGGCCGCGCACGCCCGCGCCGAGGGGGTCACCGTGTTCCTGGAACCGCTCAACCGGTACGAGGACCACATGGTCAACCGGCTCGACCAGGCGGTCGAGCTGTGCCGCGCGGTCGGGTCACCGGCGCTGCGGGTCGCCGCCGACACGTACCACATGAACATCGAGGAGGACGACCCGCACGCCGCGCTGCGCGCCGCCGCGCCGTACCTCGGGCACGTCCAGGTCAGCGACTCCAACCGGCACCAGCCCGGCGCCGGGCACCTCGACTGGGGCGCGCTGCTGGCCACGCTCGACGCGATCGGCTACACCGGCTGGCTGGCGCTGGAGTGCCGGCTGCGCGGCGAGCCGGTCGCCGCGCTGCGCCAGGCCGCCACCGCGTTGGCCCAGGCCCGTCCCCGGCGGGCCGCCGCATGACGCTGACCACCGGGGTACGCGCCGACGCCGACCGCCACGCCCGGCTGCGCCGCCTCGCGCTGGCCACCCTGGACGCCAACTGGGAACACGACCACACCGTCCCCTCCCGCACGCTCTACCCGCACCAGTGGAGCTGGGACTCGGCGTTCATCGCGATCGGCCTGGCCCACGTCCGCCCGGACCGGGCCTGGCGGGAACTGCGCACGCTGTTCGCCGCGCAGTGGGTCGACGGGCGGGTGCCGCACATCGTGTTCAACCCGGCCTCGCGCGCCGGGCCGTACTTCCCCGGGCCGCAGTTCTGGGACTCGGCCCGCGCCGACGGCTCGCCGGCCCGGGCCACCTCCGGGATCGTCCAGCCGCCGGTGCACGCTCCGGCCGCCTGGCTGGTGCACCGCCGCGCGCCCGGCGAGGCGTCGGTGGCCGCGCTGCGGCGGCTCTACCCGAGGCTGGTCGCGCAGCAGCGCTACCTGACCGGTCGGCGCGACGCCGGGGGCGGCGGGCTGGCGTCGATCGTGCACCCGTGGGAGTCCGGGCTGGACAACAGCCCCGCCTGGGACGCGCCGCTCGCAGGGGTGCCCGCCGACGAGGCGGTGATGCGCGCGTACCGCCGGCACGACACCGCGCACGCCGACGCGGCGCAGCGCCCCACCGACCTGGACTACGCGCGCTACGTCGCGCTGGTGGAGGGCTACCGGGCCGGCCGCTACCGGGACGAGGGACTGCTCGGCCGGCACCCGTTCCTGGTGGAGTGCCCGCTGGTCAACGCCGCGCTCGGCGTCTCCGAGTACGCCCTCGCGCGCATCGCCGCGGTGATCGGCGCCGACCCGGGACCGCACCGTGACCGGGGTGCCCGGATCACCGAGGCGCTCGTCACCCGCCTCTGGGATCCGGTCGGCGGCACGTTCCGTCCCCGCGACGTGCGCGCGGACCGGCTCGTGCCGGCCCGGACCGTGCTCGGGCTGATGCCGCTGGCGCTGCCCGAACTGCCCGCCGCGCAGGTGTCGGCGCTGCTGGCCGAGGCGTGCTCGCCGCGCTTCGGGCTGGCCGCCCGGATGGACCGGCCGCTGCCCACGTACGACCGCACCGCGCCGGACTTCGAGCCGCTGCGCTACTGGCGCGGCCCGAGCTGGATCAACACCGGCTGGCTGCTCTGGCAGGGACTGCGTACCCACCGCCGGGCCGACCTGGCCGCCGGGCTGCGCGAGTCGCTGCTCGACCTGGTCGACCGGGCCGGCTGCCACGAGTACTTCCACCCGGACACCGGCGCCGGTCTCGGCTCACCGGCGTTCAGCTGGACCGCCGCGCTGGTGCTGGACGCGCTCGCCCAGGAGTGACGGCGGTGGGCGCCGGGTACGCCGGCACCCACCGGGCCGTCCAGGGCTCAGGCGATGCCGGCCGGGGTGCCGCCGCCGATGCGCAGCGCCGACATCGGCGAATCGTCGATCGCGTAGCCGAGCGCGTCGACCACCTCGACCACGCCGCTGACCTGCCGGGCCAGCCGCACCGCGAGCTGCGCGGTGGACCGGCGCTCCACCTGGCCGGTGAGCGTCACCACGCCCCGGTCCACTGTCACGTCCACCACGCCGTCGCGGACGCCGAGGCTGCGCCACAGCACCTCCTCGACCACGTCCCGCCGGATGCCGGCGTCCGGGCGCAGGTGCACCTTGAGCAGGTCACCGCGGGTGACGATGCCGACCAGCCGGCCGAGGTCGTTCACCACCGGCAGCCGCTTCACGCCGCGCGCGTCCATCAGCCGGGCCGCCTCCACGATCGTGGCGTCCGGGGTGATCGTGACCGGGGGAGCGGTCATCAGGTCGGCGGCGAGCGTCGCGCCGGCCTTCGCCCGCGCCTCGCGGCGGTGCCGGTCCGGCAGGATCCGCCGCTCCCGGGGCCGGCCCAGGAACTCCACCTTGTACATCAGGTCCGCCTCGGACACCACGCCCAGCACCCGGCGGGTCTCGTCCACCACCGGCGCCGCCGTGACGTGCCGTTCGGTCAGCACGTCGACGATCTCCCGGTACTCCGTGCCCTCCCGTACCGACGCCACGTCCCTGGTCATCACGTCCTGCACCTGCCACGTACGCATGGCGAACCTCCCTGTTGTCCGCCTCCGACGCTAGGCGGCGGCGACGGGCCGGAGCAGGGGCGCAAAGACCAGGTCAGGGGGCCGGAGGTCCCGAATCACCCAGCCGCGACGGGCTCCGCGACCTCGTCGAGGGGCGGCTCGGCGGTCAGCAGGGCGGCCGGCACCGGCTCGACCTCCACCCGGCAGTCGTGGAACGTGGGCGCCTCGCCCAGGTCGGTGTCCCGGACGCCGGTGACCGCGTTGACAGTGGACCGCCCCGGGCTGCGCCGCGCCCAGTACGCCTTGTACGTGAACGCCAGCCCGGGCCGGGCCGCCTCGTCCACCGCCACCGCGGCGAGGAACGCGCCCCTGTCGTTGAGCACGCGCACCGCGTCGCCGTCGGCGAGCCCGCGCGCCGCCGCGTCGGCCGGGTGCAGGTGCACCCGGGGCGGCCCGGCGCGGCGGGTGTGCCACGGCAGCGACGCGAACGTGGAGTTCATCAAATAGCGGTTGGCCGGGGTGAGCAGCGTCAGCGGGAACCGGCGGGCCAGCTCCGGGTCGGCCGCCTCGGCCGGTGGCGTGTACCCGGGCAGCGGGTCCACCCCGAGCGCGACCAGCGCCGGGTCGTGCAGCCGGGCCCGCCCGTCCGCCGTGGGGAAACCACCCTCGGCGTACGGCGCGGAGCCCACCGGCACGCCGGTGAGCCGGGCGTACGTGCGCTCGCGCAGTTCCTCGTACGTGATCGGGGCGTCGGCCAGCAACTGCCGGGCCAGGTCCTCGTCGCTGTCCCGGAACGCCGGATGGTCGATCCCGAGCGCGGCGGCGATCCGCCGGAAGATCTCGGTGTTCGGCAGCGCCTCACCCGGCGCGCGGGTGACCGGCAGGTTCAGCGTCGTGTAGTGGTGCCCGTAGGACGTCTGGAGGTCCAGGTGCTCGGGCTGCATGGTGGCCGGGAGCACCACGTCGGCGTAGTCGCAGGTGTCGGTCCAGCGCTGCTCCAGCACCACGGTGAACAGGTCGGCGCGGCCGAGCCCGGTCAGCAGCCGGGCCTGGTCCGGGGCGGTCGCCGCCGGGTTGGCGTCGAACACCACGAGCGAGGTGACGGGCGGGTCGGCCTCCCCGGTCAGCACGGCGGCCAGCCGGCTCATGTTCAGCGACCGGGCCGGCGGGGCGGGCATGCCGGCCGGCCGGATCACCGGGCCGTTGTCGACCCGGTGGTGACCGCTGGTGGTCACCAGCGCCCCGCCGCCGGGATACCGGAAGTCGCCGGTGACCAGCGGCAGCGCGCAGATGGCCCGGATCGCCTGCCCGGCGCCGTGGTGGCGTTGCAGGCCCAGCCCGACCCGTAAGGCCGTCGGCCGGGTGGTGGCGATCCGGTCGCCGAGGCGGCGGATCGTACCGGCGGGCAGGCCGCACGCGGCGGCGGCGCGTTCCACCGGCCAGTCGTCGAGCCGGGCGCGCAGTTCCGGCCAGCCGGTGGTGTGCGCGGCCAGCCACTCCTCGTCGGCCGCCCCGGCGTCGCGGACGTGCCGCATCAGCCCGAGCGCGAGCGCCGCGTCGGTGCCGGGTAGCGGCGCGACGTGCTCGTCGCTGCGGGCCGCCGTCTCGGTGCGCAGCGGGTCGATCGTCACCACGTACGCGCCGCGCTCGCGGGCCTGCTGCACGAACGGCCACAGGTGCAGGTTGGTGACGAGCGGGTTGGCGCCCCAGAGGACGATCAGGTTCGCCTCGACGATCGACTCCGGTTCGAAGCCGACCGAGGCGCCGTAGAGCGAGCGCAGCGCCGCCCGTGCCGCCGCCGTGCAGATGGTGGTGTCCAGCCGGGACGCGCCCAGGTGGGCGAAGAGCCGGGGCCCCATGGTCCAGCCCTGGATCAGGCCCATCGTGCCGGCGAAGTAGTAGGGCAGCACCGACTCCGGGCCGTGGAGTTCGATGCTCGTCCGCAGCCCGGCGGCCACCCGGTCGACTGCCTCGTCCCAGCTCGCCGGCCGGTACGCGACCCGGCCGGCGCCCTTCGGGCCGGTGCGGACCCAGGGCGTGGTGAGCCGGTCCGGCCCGTTCACCGCGTCCAGGTATCGGTTCACCTTGCCGCAGAGCGCGCCCCTGGTGAAGGGGTGGTCGCGGTCGCCGCGCAGCGCGACCGCCCGGCCGTCGTCGACGGTGAGCTGCCAGACGCAGGTGTCCGGGCAGTCCAGCGGGCAGGCGCCGGGGTGGGTGACGGGTGCCATGGCGCGGATGTTACCCCCGGTTCGTGACGTGGCGGCCGTTCGTCGTGGCCGGGGCGTTTGGCCGGGGCGGGGGCGGGTACCCGCCGGGGCCGAGCGGGGTGGGCGTGGTGCCCGCCGGCGGCGAGGGGAGGGGTGGGATGCGGTTCCCCCTGTTCGTCGAGGCGGTGGCGCGGCGGGCCGAGTTGCCCGCCGACGAGGCCGCGACGGTCTCCCGTGCCGTGTTGCAGACCCTCGCCGACCGGATCACCGCGGACGAGGCGACGGACCTGGCCGCGCAGCTGCCGGACGACGTGGGCGGCTATCTGGAGCCCGCCGGCACCGCCACCACGGGTGGCGCTGTCGACTTCCTGTACCGCGTGGCCGAACGCGCGGCGGTGGACCCGGCGGTCGCCGAGGTGGGTGCCGTCGCGGTGCTCGCCACCCTGCGTGACACGGTGACGGTGGGGGAGTTCCACGACCTCGTCGCGCAGCTCCCGAAGGGCTTCGACGCCATGGTGGACCCCATCCCGCGACCGCCGTACGATGTCTGAGCAGGCTCCCCGCGACCCGGGTTGAGCTGCGGCACCGAGGCCGTCTGCGGCGAAGATTCCACGGCCTGGAAGTATTTTCACCGTAAAATAACTTGTTGCCGGTCACCTACGCTGTAAATCGTCTACGCGCTAGAGGGATGATCGGACGAATTCCTCCGTCCGAGGTTCCAAGGTGCCGTCCCCTCTTCGGCTCAAGCCTCATCGCCGCTCTTCCGGCACAGGAATCGAGCCATATTCTGCTTCCAATGTGAAGTCCTGGGGGGGATCAATGATCACATTCGTCGATTGCTGCCTGCCTGCCCTCTGTGGAGCGCGACCCGCATCCTGACATGGCAGAGACGATGATCATCAATCGTTTCGGCGCGATCACGGCGGTACACGGCGGACGTCCGGCACTTCTCGGCGAGACCCACGAGGTCACCTACACCGAGCTGGCCGGGGCGGCCGGCGGGCACGCTGCCGTGTTCGCCGCCGCGGGCCTGCGCGCCGGAGACCGGATCGCGCTGCTCACCGCACACGGTGCACCGACCGTGGCGGCGATGCTCGGCGCCCTCGCGACCGGATGCGCGTACGTGCCGCTGGATCCGGGCTTCCCGGTCGCCCGGCTGCGCCACATGGTCGACGCCGCCGGCGTCACCGCAGTGGCCTGCGCCGCCGAGCACCGCGACCTGGCATCCACACTGGCCGGCGAGCGGCCGGTCGTCCCGCTGGACGAGGTGCCGCCGGCGCCGCTGCACCCGGTCGCGGCCGACCCGGACGCGCTCGCGTACGTGCTGTTCACCTCCGGCTCCACCGGCGTGCCCAAGGCGGTCGGGCAGACCCACCGCAACCTGGCCCACGTCGTCGACAACCAGATCGCCGCGCTCGGTGTCGGGCCCGACGACCGGCTCAGCCTGCTCGCGTCGTTCAGCTTCGACGCCGCCATCCCCGACCTCTACCCGGCGCTGCTCACCGGCGCCGCCGTGGTCCCGGTCGACCTGCGCCGTCAGGGGCTCGCGTACGCCGTCGAGCAGCTCGACCGGCACCGCGCCACGGTGCTGCACTGCACGCCCACCGTCTACCGCTTCCTGCTCGACACGCTCGGCGCGCGCCGGCTGCCCACGGTGCGGGCGGTGCTGCTCGGCGGCGAGCAGGCCACCTGGGCCGACGCGGCCCGCGGCCGGGACCGGTTCGCCCCCGAGTGCGTGCTCGTGAACGGCTACGGCGCGACCGAGATGACGTTCGCCGCCCGGCACGTGCAGCCGCTGTCCGAGGTGGACCCGGATGCCCGCGGGCCGCTGCCGGTCGGCGTCGCGTTCCCCGGCTACCGGCTGGACCTCACCCCGGACACCGGCGAGATCGTGGTCCGCAGCCGCCACCTCGCCCCCGGCTACCTCAACCAGGACAGCGACCGGTTCGGCGTCGACGCCGACGGGCTGCGGTCGTACCGCACCGGTGACCTGGGCCGGCTGCTGCCCGGCGGGGAACTGGTCTGCCTCGGCCGACTCGACCGGCAGGTCAAGGTGCGCGGCCACCGGGTCGAGCTGACCGAGATCGAAGCCGTGCTGTCCGCCCAGCCCGGCGTCGCGGGCGTCCGCGCCATCGTGCGCGACGGCGAACTGCTCGCGTACGCCCGGCCGGCCGGTGCCCGCCCGGACCCGGTGGCGCTGCGCGCGGCGCTGACCGCCATGCTGCCCGACTACGCCGTGCCCCGAGCGGTGGTGGTGGTCGACGAGTTCCCTCTCACCGTCACCGGCAAGGTCGACGAGCGGGCGCTGCCCGACCCGGTGACCGAGGTGCCGGCCGAGGAGGCACCGGCCACCGACACCGAACGCGCCGTGCACGACATCTGGTGCGCCGTGCTCGGCCGCGACGCGGTCGCCCGCACCGCCAGTTTCTTCGACGTCGGCGGGCAGTCGCTGCTGCTGGGCCAGGTGCAGCAGCGCCTCGCCGAGCGGTTCGGCGTACGCCTGCCGATGCTGCGCCTGTTCGACCACCCGACCGTCGCCGCTCAGGCGGCGCTGCTGGACGCCCCGCCCGAGGCGGTCCGCGCCCCGGTGCTGCCCGCGCCCGCCGCGCCGGTGCGCGCCGCCCGCGAGTACACCGGCGACGAGATCGCCGTGGTCGGCGTCGCCGGGCGGTTCCCCGGCGCGCCCGACGTGGCGACGTTCTGGTGGAACCTGTGCACCGGCGTCGACTCGGTGCACGACCACACCGACGAGGAGCTGGCCGCGCTCGGCGTCGGCCCCGGCCTGCGCGCCGACCCCCGGCACGTCCGCGCCGCCGGCCAGCTCGACGGGGTGGCCGACTTCGACGCCGAGTTCTTCGGCTTCGCCGCCGACGAGGCCGCCCGTACCGACCCGCAGCACCGGCTGTTCCTGGAGACCGCCTGGGAGGCACTGGAGGACGCCGGGCACGACCCGGAGCGCTTCCCCGGGCTGGTCGGCGTCTACGCCGCCACCTCGGCCAACCGCTACTTCCTGTTCCACCTCATGGACAACCCGGCCGTGGTCGGCGACGTCGACCCGGACGACTGGGAGGCCCGGCTCGTCGGCCGCCAGTTCACCGACCACCTGCCCGGTCAGGTGGCCTACCGGCTCGGCCTGACCGGCCCGGCGATGGCCGTGCAGAGCGCCTGTTCCAGCTCGCTCGTCGCGGTGTGCGTGGCCGCGCAGAGCCTCGCCGACTACCAGTGCGACCTGGCGCTGGCCGGCGGGTCCACGGTGATGTGGCCCCGGCACCGGGCCACGCCGGGCGGGCTCGCCTCGCCCGACGGCCGGTGCCGCGCCTACGACGAGGGCGCCGCCGGTTCCGGGTTCGGCTCCGGCGCGGGCGTGGTGGCGTTGCGCCGGCTCGCCGACGCGCAGGCCGACGGCGACCGCATCTACGCGATCCTGCCCGGCTGGGCGGTCACCAACGACGGCCCGGACCGGGCCGGCTTCGCGGTGCCCGGCCCGGCCGGACAGGCCGCCGCCGTCGCGGGCGCGCTCGCCACCGCCGAGGTCGCGCCCGGCGAGGTCCGCTTCGTCGAGGGCCACGGCAGCGGTACGCCACTGGGCGACGCCATCGAGGTGGCCGCGCTGCACGAGGTGTACGCGGGCGCCGCGCCCGCCGAGTCCACGGCGCTCGGCTCGGTGAAGACCAACATCGGTCACCTCGACGCCGCCGCCGGCATCGCCGGGCTGATCAAGACGGTGCTCGCCGTCCGGCACGGGGTGATCCCGCCGAACCTGCACTTCACCCGCCCGCACCCGGAGATCGACCTGGCCGCCGGGCCGTTCTACGTGCCCACCAAGGCGCGGGACTGGCCGGACGACGCGCGCCGGGTCGCCGGGGTCAGCGCGTTCGGCCTGGGCGGCACCAACGCGCACGTCGTGGTGGAACAGCCGCCGCCCGCCGAACCGGCCGACCCGCCCGGCGAGGGGCCGTGGCTGCTGCCGGTCTCCGCGCGTACCCCGGCGGCGCTGCGGGCCGCGCTGGCCCGCCTGCGCGGCCACCTGGCCGGGGTCGCCCCGGCGCTGTCCGACGTGGCCGCCACGCTGGCGCTGGGCCGGCGGGCGTTCGCCCACCGGGCTGCCGTGGTCGCCGCCGACCTGCCGGCCGCGCTGTCCGCGCTGGACGTGCTGCTGGACACCGGCGCCCGCATCGCCGGTGACGGCGGCCCGCTGGGCGAGACGGCAGCCGACTGGGTCGCCGGGCGCGACGTCGACTGGCACGCGCTGCACCCCGAGGGCACGGTCCGGCGCACCGGACTGCCCACCTACCCGTTCCAGCGCCGCCGGCACTGGATCGACCCCGTGCAGAAAGGTCCGCGGTGAACTGGTTCGTCTCCGCCGGAAGCCGACCCGAGGCGCCGGTGCGGTTGTTCTGCCTGCCCTACGCCGGAGCGGGCGCCAGCGCGTTCCGGCGCTGGGCGGCCGAGTTCGGTGCGGGCGTCGACGTGGTGCCGGTGCAACTGCCCGGCCGGGAGAACCGGATCACCGAGGACCCGCGCTTCAGCGTCGCCGAGGTGGCCGACGCCATCGCCTCCCGCGCCGACCGCCCGTACGCGATCTACGGCCACTCGATGGGCGGACGGCTCGGCTTCGACGTGGTCCGCGAGCTTCGCCGTACCGGCCGCCCGCTGCCGCTGCGGCTCTACGTCGGCGGCGCCCGCGCCCCGCACGTCGCCACGCCCGGCCCGTTCGACGGGCTGTCCCGGGCCGGCGACGACGAGCTGCTGCGCCGCCTCGGCGAGGGCGGCGGCCTTCCGGCCGAACTGCTCGACCACCCCGAGCTGGTGGAACTGCTGCTGCCGCTGCTGCGCGCCGACTTCGGCCGGGTCGACGACTACCGCCACGTGCCGGGCGAGCCGCTGCCGGTGCCGATCGTCGTGTTCGCCGGCCGCACCGACCGGGCGGTCAGCCGCGAGCAGAGCGCCGCCTGGGCCGAGCACACCGCGGCCGGCTTCACCCTGCACGAGCTGGACGGCGGGCACTTCTTCCTGCACGACCGGCTGACCGAGCTGGCCGCGCTGATCCGGGCCGACCTGACCGCCGCGCCCACCGACACCCGCCCCGGCACGCCGGACGCGGGTCCGGACCCGGTGCGCGCCGCCGGCCGCGGGACCGCCGGCGC
>NZ_JBXUOV010000191.1:0-10688 GCF_057196585.1 Micromonospora sp. ATLC20 | reverse complement strand
GGCCGGCGACGCGGCGCTGACCCGGCTGCGCGCCGCGCACGCCGACCTGCTGCGCCGCTGACCCGTGGCGTCCCGCCGGTGTACGCGGGACGCCACGGCGTGCGGTCAGCTCCGGCCGCGCTCGGCCCGGTAGCGGCGGATCAGCTCGGCGGTCGAGGTGTCCACGTCGGCCAGGTCCGGGTCCGGCCCGGTGAGCTTCGGCGCGAGCTGGTTGGCCATCACCTTGCCCAGCTCCACACCCCACTGGTCGAAGGCGTTGATGTCCCAGATCGCGGCCTCGGTGAACGTGATGTGCTCGTAGAGCGCGATCAGCTGGCCCAGCGTCGCCGGGGTGAGCTTCGGCGCCAGGATCGAGGTGGTCGGGTGGTTGCCCGCCATCACCCGGTGCGCCACCACCTCGGGCGCGGTGCCCTCGGCCTCCACCTGCTCCCGGGTCCGCCCGAACGCCAGCGCGGCGGTCTGGGCGAAGAAATTCGACATGAACAGGTCGTGCATGTCGCCCAGGTCGTGGTTGGGCCGGCTGAACGCGATGAAGTCCGCCGGGATCAGCCGGGTGCCCTGGTGGATGAGCTGATAGAAGGCGTGCTGCCCGTTGGTGCCCGGCTCGCCCCAGAAGATCTCCCCGGTCGGGTACGTCACCGGCGAGCCGTCGACGCGTACCGACTTGCCGTTGCTCTCCATGGTGAGCTGCTGGAGGTAGGCGGGGAACCGGTGCAGGTACTGCGAGTAGGGCAGCACCGCGTGGGTCTCCGCGCCGAGGAAGTCGGTGTACCAGACGTTGAGCAGGCCGAGCAGCGCCGGCACGTTGCGCTCCACCGGTGCGGACCGGAAGTGCTCGTCGACCGCGTGGTAGCCGGCCAGCATCTCGCGGAACCGGTCCGGCCCGATCGCCAGCATCACCGACAGGCCGACCGCGGACGGCAGCGAGTAGCGCCCGCCCACCCAGTCCCAGAAGCCGAACATGTTCTCCGGGTCGATGCCGAAGTCGCGGACCCGCTGCTCGTTGGTGCTCACCGCGACGAAGTGCCGGGCCACCGCGTCGTCGTCCGCGTCCAGCCCGGCGAGCAGCCAGCGCCGCGCCTGGTCGGCGTTGGCGAGCGTCTCCTGGGTGGAGAACGTCTTCGAGACCACGACGAACAGCGTGCTCGCCGGGTCCAGGTCGGCCGTCTTGTCGTGGATGTCGGTCGGGTCGATGTTCGACACGAACCGGCAGCCGATGCCCGCGTCCCGGTACGCCTTCAGCGCCTCGTACGCCATCACCGGCCCGAGGTCCGACCCGCCGATGCCGATGTTCACCACTGTGGTGATCCGCTCGCCGGTGTGGCCCCGCCACGAGCCGGAGCGCACGCGCTGCGCGAACGCCGACATGCGGTCCAGCACGGCGTGCACGTCGGCGACCACGTCCTGGCCGTCCACGGTGAGTGACGCGTCGGCCGGCAGGCGCAGCGCGGTGTGCAGCACGGCCCGGTCCTCGGTGACGTTGATGTGCCGTCCGGCGAACATGGCCGCGATCCGGTCGGTCAGGCCGACCCGCTCGGCGAGCGCGCCGAGCAGCGCGATCGTCTCGTCGGTGACGAGGTTCTTGCTGTAGTCCACGTGCAGGTCGGCGACCTCACCGGTGAGCCGCTCACCCCGCTGCCCGTCGGCGGCGAACAGGTCGCGCAGGTGCGTGGCGCGCATCGCCTCGGCGTGCTTGCGCAGCGCCTGCCATTCGTCGGTGGTGGTGACGTCCACAGCCATCGGGTCGATCTTCTCCTTCACGACGGGCGGTCGGCCGGCGCGCGCCGGCGAACCCCACAAGCCTGCCACCCGGACCGGTCGCGCGCGACGCGACCCGGCGGCGATCACCGTGCGGGCGGGTGTCTAGGGCCACCGCTGCGGGACACGCCGTTGGGACATCTGTACGACACGCCGGTTACTGAATGACATCCTTCGATAGCGGACCGTAGTATCCAGCGTTGCTGTCCGAACGCGTCGAGGAGGTGCCATGGCCGGGGTGATCCGTCCTCGTCCGGCGTCCGACCCGGAGGAGCCGGCCGGGGAGACGACCCTGCCCGAGCTCGTCGATCCGCACTGGATGCACCGGGCCACCGAACTGGCCCACACCGGCTTCTGGTCGGTGGCGCGCCGGCTGCCCACACTGATCCGCGAGGCGATCAGTCTCGCCTGGGCCACCAGCCGGCGGGACACCGCCGCCTCGCTGGGCCTCAACGTCGCCGCCGGTGTGCTCACCACGCTGGGCCTGCTCGCCACCACCGGGGTGCTCCACCAGCTGTTCGCGGCCGGCCCGACACCGGACCGGATCCGGGCGGCGCTGCCCGCCCTGGCGCTGGCGGCTGCCGCCGTCGCCGGGCGCGGCGCGCTGACCATCGCCGCCGGATGGGCGCAGGCCCGGCTCGTACCGCAGATCAACTTCACGGTGGAGCGGCGGCTGTTCGAGACGACGTCCGCCGTGGAACTGGCGGCCTTCGACGACGCCGGCTTCGCCGAGGAGATGGACCGCGCCCGCGACCGTGGACTGGCCGAGGCGGGCTCCCTGGTCAACGACACGGTCAACCTGGTCACCGGCGTGGTCGGCGTGATCGCCACGGCTACCGCCGTGACGATCATCCACCCGCTGCTGCTGCCCTGCCTGGTGGTCGCCGCCGCGCCGGAGGCGGTGACGGCGGTGCGGATGGCCCGCCGTCAGCACGTCGACTGGCTCGCCCGGATCACCCGGCGGCGACGCAAGTGGATGCTGGGCGACCTGATGGCCAACCGGCACACCGCGGCCGAGATCCGCGCCTACCAGATGCGCGACTTCCTGCTATCGGAATACCACCTCGTGACGCGCCTGGAGACGCGCGCCGAGCTGCGCCTGGCCCGGGCGCAGACGGTCACCCGGGCGATCGGCCTGTCCATCACGGGCATCGCCACGTTCGGGCTCTACGTGGTGCTGGGCGCGTTGCTGGTGGGCGGCGTGGTGGCGCTCGCGGCGGCGGCCACCGCGCTGCTCGCGCTCCAGGCCGCGCGTACGAGCCTGCGCACCGCGATCTTCGCCACCAACTC
Organism: Micromonospora sp. ATLC20; assembly: GCF_057196585.1. Lineage (NCBI taxonomy): Bacteria > Bacillati > Actinomycetota > Actinomycetes > Micromonosporales > Micromonosporaceae > Micromonospora > Micromonospora sp. ATLC20. Next base: position 7,640 of record NZ_JBXUOV010000191.1, on the reverse strand, counting down.
GCTCTACGAGGACGCTCTCTACTACCAGGACTACCGCGACTTCCTCGACCGGGCGGCACGGCGGATCCCGGCCGGCGGGCACCTGCCCGTCGACGGGTTCACGCGGATCGACGTCGACCGGGTCAGCCTGCGCTACCCGGACACCGACAGTGCGGCGGTCGACGAGGTCAGCCTCACGTTCCGGCGCGGCGAGGTGATCGCGCTGGTGGGGGAGAACGGCTCCGGCAAGACCACGCTCGCCAAGCTGATCGCCGGCCTCTACCGGCCCACCGGCGGCACGATCCGCTGGGACGGCGTGGACACCGCCGAGCTGGATCCACGCCAGACCGCCGCCCAGGTCGCGGTGATGAGCCAGGACTGGTGGAAGTTCCCGTTCACCGCCCGGCAGAACATCCGCGTCGGCCGCCACGACCGCGCCGACGGCCCCGGACCGAGCGTGGAGACCGCCGCCCGTGACGCCGCCGCGCACGACATGATCAGCGAGCTGCCGTTCGGGTACGACACGCTGCTGGACCGGCAGTTCAAGGACGGCCAGGACCTGTCCGGCGGGCAGTGGCAGCGGCTGGTGGCCGCACGCGGCCTCTACCGCGACGCCCGGCTGCTGATCTGCGACGAGCCGTCCGCCGCGCTCGACGCGCGTGCCGAGCACGCCCTCTTCCAGCATCTGCGGCGGCACCCGGACCGGGCCGTCGTGCTGATCACCCACCGGCTCGCGAACGTCCGGCACGCCGACCGGATCTTCGTGATGGACCACGGCCGGCTCGTGCAGTCAGGCGACCACGACACGCTGATGGCGCAGGGCGGGCTCTACCGCGAGCTGTTCGAGTTGCAGGCGGCCGGCTACCTCGCCGGCAGCGCGGAACCCGCCGACGGTTGACCTCCAGCGCACTCGAACTCCTACCGTGACCGGACCGCGCGCCACCCGGCCGGCGCGGTGCAACCCAGGGAGTTCACATGCGCTATCGCGTCCTCGGCGGCACCGGCATCGAGGTCAGCGTCCACTGCCTCGGCACCATGATGTTCGGCGCGGTCGGCAACCCCGACCACGACGACTGCGCCCGGATCGTCCACGCGGCACTCGACCGTGGGATCAACTTCGTCGACACCGCCGACATGTACTCGGCCGGCGAGTCGGAGGAGATCGTCGGCAAGGCCCTGCGCGGCCGCCGCGACGACGTGGTGCTCGCCACGAAGGTCCACTTCCCGATGGGGGAGGGGCCCAACCGGGGCGGCAACTCGCGACGCTGGATCGTCCGTGCGGTCGAGGACAGCCTGCGCCGGCTGGGCACCGACTGGATCGACCTCTACCAGGTGCACCGCCCGGACCACACCACCGACGTCGAGGAGACGCTCGCCGCGCTCACCGACCTGGTCCGGGCCGGGAAGATCCGTGCGTTCGGCTGCTCGACCTTCCCGGCCGAGGAGATCGTGGAGGCGCACCACGTCGCCGAACGGCGTGCGCTCGCCCGGTTCCGCACCGAGCAGCCGCCGTACTCGATCCTGGCGCGCGGCATCGAGACGTCGGTGCTGCCGGTCTGCCGCCGCTACCGGATGGGTGTGCTGGTGTGGAGCCCGCTGGCCTCCGGGTTCCTGTCCGGCCGGTACCGGCAGGGGCGGCCCGTCGACCTCGGCGCGGGCCGCCCGGCACTCACCCCGGCCCGGTTCGACCCGGCGCTACCCGGCAACACCGCCAAGTACGCCGCCGTGGAGGACCTGGTCGCGCTCGCCGGCGAGGTGGGCTGCACACTGCCGCAGCTCGCTGTGGCGTTCACCGCCGTGCACCCGGCGGTCACCTCGACCATCATCGGGCCGCGCACGATGGACCAGTTGGACGCGCTGCTGGCCGGGGCGGAGCTGACGCTCGACGACGCGGTGCTGGACCGCATCGACGAAATCGTCCCGCCGGGCACGAACCTCTACCAGCCCGACGGCGCCTGGTCCCCGCCGACCCTGACCGACCCGTCCCACCGCCGCCGCCCCCTCCCCGAGCGGGCCGCCGCCTGACCCCCGCTCCTCCCGCCAACCCCCGTCTCCGCCCTCAGCCCTCAGCCCGTCGATCATGGAGTTCCGGCCCCGGCAGACAGCGCGAACCGGACACTCGAGGGGCGCAAACCGCAAGATCGGCGAGGTGAGGCGAGGCGGGGTGGGGCGGGGCGAGGTGGGGCGGGGCGGGGCGGGGTGGGGCGGGTGGGGAACTGCGTCGACACGGGACGGGGGCGGCTCCACACTGGGCCTGTGGAACATCGGGAACTTGTTCGGGTGAGCAAGCGGCTGTCGCTGGCGTTGCGGCACCGGCCCGACGCGTACGGGCTGCGACTCGACCGGGCCGGCTGGGTGCCGGTGGCCGACGTGCTCGCCGGGCTGAGGATCAGCCGCGCCCAGCTGGACGCCGTGGTCGCGGGTAACGACAAGCAGCGCTTCGCCGTGGAGGCCGGCCCGGACGGGGCCGACCGGATCCGCGCCAACCAGGGCCACTCCGTCCCGGTCGACCTCGGTCTGACTCCGGCCGCGCCGCCGCCCCGGTTGTTCCACGGCACCGGCGAGGCAGTGCTGGACGCGATCCGGGCGCAGGGGCTGCGCCGGGGCGGGCGGCACCACGTACACCTGTCGCCTGATGTGGCGACGGCCCGGCGCGTCGGCGCGCGCCGGGGCGGCGCGGTGGTGGTGCTGACCGTGGACGCGGCGGCGATGGCCGAGGCCGGGCACCTGTTCTACCGCTCGGCGAACGGGGTGTGGCTCACCGACACCGTGCCGCCGCCCTACCTCGGCACCACCTGAGCGGCGGTCAGCAGGCGGTCACCGGGTGGGCCACCACGGCGTCGAACAGGTACGCGAGGTCGTTCGGCGCGGCCCGGTCGGGCTGGACGGCGCCGGTGCAGTCGGTGGCGCGGGCGCGCAGCACGTGCCGGCCCGCGCCCGGCGGACGCCACCGGACGGTCCAGCGCTGCCAGGCGCCGCCCCGGTCGGCGGCGACCAGGTCGGCCGGGCGCCACCCGTCGCCGGTGTCCACCTCGACGTGCGCGATCGGGCCGTTGCCGGACCAGGAGCGGCCGGTCAGCAGCATCTCCTCGCCGGCCGGCACCCGGGCGTCCCAGGGCAGCTCGAACGCGCTGCGGACCGGCTGGGCGGTGAGGACGGTGCCGTCGGCCGGGTGGCCGGGGCCGAACATCCGGTAGAACTGCGTGTTCCACGGCGAGAACAGGGCAGTGGTGGAGACCTCGATCGCGCCGACCCACTTGATCGAGGAGATACCGACCCAACCGGGCACCACGACGCGTACCGGGAAGCCGTGGTCGGGGGGCAGCGGCTCGCCGTTCATCTCGTACGCCAGCAGCACGTCGTCGAGCGCCTTCGCGACCGGCATCGGTCGGCGTACCCGGCCGAGGTTGACCCCGCCGGAGACGTAGTCCGGGTCGAGTCCCTCGGGCATCACGTCGACCGCCTCGTCGCGCAGCCCGGCCAGGCGCAGCACCGTGCCGAGCCGCACGCCCCGCCACCGGGCCACGCCGACGCTGCCCAGCCCCCACGCCACGCCCGGGGCGGGCTCGTCCTGCTGCTCGGCGAAGTAGCGCCGCCCGTTGCCGGCGCACTCCAGCAGCGCCGCGTGCTCCTCGGCGGGGAGCCGGCGCAGCTCGTCGAGGTCGAACTCGACCGGCTTGTCGCGGGTCGGCGCGCCGCGCAGGCCGTCGCCGAACAGGCGCAGCCGCCAGGTGGCCGCGTCCAGGTACGGAGTGACGGTGTGGTTGCGGACGAAGAATCGGTCGGTCGGGACCACGTACCCCTGGCCGGCCATCGACGGCCAGCGCATCTCGGCGTTGGTGTCCAGCGGGCGCAGCAGCTCCGGCGGCAGCGGCTTGACGATCGGCGCGCCGGGGTCGACGCCGACCGGCGCGGACGCCACCGCGACCGGCTCGCGTTCCGCAGCGGCGGCGGTCACCGCGGCCATCGCCGCGCCCACCTTCAGCAGCCGGTCGTGGTCGACGCCCGGCCCGTGTGCCTGCCCGGCGAGCCACTGCCGGCTCCGGTCGGCGTCGTGGACGGCTTCGGCGGGGGACGGGGAGTGACTCACTGCTGACCTCCGGGGTAGGCGACGCTGCCTTTCCTATTCAATCAGTAGGACTTTTCGTCGATCCGTCGCAGGTGGTGGCGACTCACGCCGCAGCGATCAGCGTCACCACCCCGGCCGCCACGAGCACACCGGCCCAGAGCCGGTCGACGTTGAACCAGGCCCGGCGCAGCACACCGACGCCGAGCACCTCGTACACCAGCAGGGCCACCACCAGCGCGACGGCGAGCATGGCGACGGTGTGCACGGCGGCGGCGAGCAGGCCGGTCAGCGCGCCGGCCGGCGCGGCGGCGAGGTGCCCGGCGTGCGGCCCGGCACCGGCCGCCGGTTCGGCGAGCAGCACCGGCAGCAGCATCAGGCCTGCGCCGTGCGCCGCCGACATCAGGAACGACCAGGCGGTGAGCTGCGCCGCCGACAGCCGCATGCCGGCCCACCGGAAGTGCCGCTCGGACAGCAGCCGCCACAGCCCGAACCCGACCAGCAGCACCCCGCCGGCCACCGCGACCAGCGTGCTCGCCGTCACCGACCGGGTGGCGCTCACCAGTGCGGCGACCACCGCCACCGACGCCAGGTGCCCGGCCGCGATCGGCGGCAGGGCCGCCAGCAGCGCGGCCCGGCGACGCTCCTGCAGGCCCCGGGCCACCGCGAACAGCCATCCCATCGCCGGGTTCAGGCCGTGGAACGCGCCGAGGCCGGCCAGCGCCGCCCAGGTCGCGCCGGTCACGGGAAGCAGTACGAGTCGGACGAGGCGTCGCCGCCCTGCAACCGGGTCTGGTGCACGCGCAGGCCGCGGAACTCCTCGCCGCGCGGGAAGAACCGCGGGTCCGGCACGAGGCCGCCGGTCGCCGGGTCGACGTCGAGCTTCGCCACCCAGGCGCCCACGCCGTCGGGGTAGAACTGGTCGTCCCAGGCGCCGTAGAGCGAGTTGCTGACGTAGACGCGGCGGCCGTCGCGGCTGATCTCGACCATCTGCGGGCCGCCGGCCAGCGGCTCGTCCGGGTACGCCGGGTGCGGGGTGCGGTTGACGATGCCGCCCAGGCGCACCGAGCCGACGCGTACCGGGTGGAACGGGTCGCTGACGTCGTAGCGGATCAGTTCGCCGGTACCCCAGCAGGAGACGTGCAGGAACCTGTCGTCCACCGACAGGTCGATGTCGGTGACCAGCGGCGGCACCGCCCCGAACGGCTTGAGCAGGTCCGGCAGGTCGGCCGGGTCGGCCGGTTCGGCCGGGATGTCGATCACCTTGGTCACCGCCCAGGTGTCGCCGTCGCGGTGCCACAGCCAGATCGAGGCGGACAGGTCCTCGACGCTGATCACCACGCCGACGAAGCCGTACGACTTCGTCGGGTCGTGCGCGGGGCGCAGCTCCAGCGGCATCTGGTACTGGTCGCCGAGGTCGACGCGCTGCACGTGCCGGCGCCTCGCCAGGTCCCAGAAGTGGATCGCGTGCCCGTACCTGCGGCCGAGCAGCAGCTCACCGACGATGCCGTCCTCGATCATCGACGGCGTGCCCCACTCGCTGGTGACAAGCACGTCCTGGGTGTAGTGCCACCAGAAGTCGTACGCCAGGAACTGCGGCCCCCGGTCGGCCTCCCACGCGCCGCGTACCTCGAAGGTGGTGTGGTCGAGCACGGCGATGCCGCCGGGCCCCTCCTGCCCGTCCGCGCCGCCGAGCGCGGAGACGTAGATGCCGTCCGGCCCGCAGTGCACGGTGTGCGGGCGGGAGTACCCGGCACGCTCGCCCAGTTCCTTCGCCTCGATCACCTTGACCAGGCTCGGCCGGCGCGGGTCGGGCTTGGTGTCCAGCACGTGGATCCGGGACGAGCGCAGGCCCGGCACGATCAGGTAGCGGCGTTCCACGTGCGGGTGCGGCGCGGTCGGGCAGAGCGCGCTGCTGCACGCGTTCCAGCCGAAGTGGTGCAGCTCGTCGCCGGTGTTCGGCAGCTCGGTCCAGCCCACCACCCGGCCGTACGAGCCGGAGTCCGGGTCGGTGTCGAGGACCGCGATGGCGTCGGGGCGCTGCCCGGCGCGGTCGAACGCGGCGACGTACGCGAGTTTCTCGGCCGGCGCGGTGGCGGCGAGCGCGGGGGAGGGGTAGAAGGTCGGGTCGGGGGTCCAGCGGGTCATCGGTTCTCCCTCGCGGTCAGCCGGCGGGTACGCCGAGGCGGTCGAGCAGGTGGCGGCGCAACGCGCCGAGGGCCGGGTCGTCGGGGCTCGGGGACGGGCCGAGGCGTACCGGCACCTCCTCGGCGATCACGCCGTCGTCGAGCAGCAGGACGCGGTCGGCCAGCAGCAGCGCCTCCTCCACGTCGTGGGTGACGAGCAGCGCGGCGAAGCCGTGCTGGGCGCGCAGCCGCCGCAGCAGCCCCTGCATGCGCAGCCGGGTCAGCGCGTCCAGCGCGCCGAACGGCTCGTCCAGCAGCAGCAGGTCCGGTTCGCGGACCAGCGCGCGGGCCACCGCGACGCGCTGCGCCTGCCCGCCGGACAGTTCGGCCGGCCAGGCCCGGCCCCGGTCGGCGAGCCCCACCTCGGCCAGTGCGCGGCCGACCCGGTCGCCCACGTCCGGCCCGGTCAGGCCGAGCGCCACGTTGTTCGCCACCCGCTTCCACGGCAGCAGCCGGTGCTCCTGGAACACGACCGCGGCGGTGCCGTGCACCGCGTGCTCGCCGCCCGCGTCGCCGTCGAGCCCGGCCAGCACCCGCAGCAGCGTGCTCTTGCCGGATCCGCTGCCGCCGAGCAGCGCCACCGTCTCCCCGGCGCCGATGGTCAGGTCCACCCCGGCCAGCACCACCGCCGGGCCGAACGCCCGGGTCACCGCGTGTGCGGTGAGCACCGGCCCGGTCAGGTCGCGCGCAGTCCGCGTCGCCACGCCAGCGTCCTCCTCTCCGCGTACCGGATGAGCAGGTCGGAGGCCAGCCCCAGCAGCGCGTAGACGAGCAGGCCGAGCACCACCACGTCGGTCTGGCTGAACTCGCGCGCCTCCATCATCAGGAAGCCGACGCCGGTCTGCGCGTTCACCTGCTCGCCGACGACCAGGCTGAGCCAGGCCGCGCCGATGGCCAGCCGCAGCCCGAGGAACAGCGACGGCAGCGCGCCGGGCAGCACCACGTGCCGCAGCCGGGCCGCCGCGCCGAGACCGCAGGTACGCGCCGCCTCCACCAGCCGCTCGTCGATGTCGCGGATGCCGGCGTACGTGTTGAAGTAGATCGGGAAGAACGCGCCGAGCGCGACCAGCGTGACCTTCAGCGACTCGCCGATGCCGACCCAGATGATCAGCAGCGGGACCAGGCCCAGGTGCGGCAGCATCCGGGCCATCTGCACCGGCGGGTCGACCAGGTCGTCGCCGAGGCGCAGCAGCCCGGCCGCCGCGCCGAGCACCAGCGCCAGGCCGCCGCCGATGAGCAGGCCGAGCGCGGCGCGGGTGAGCGAGTCGAGCAGGTGCACGCCGAGTGTCCCGTCGCTCGCCAGCCGCCACCCGGTCGCGAGCACCGCGCTGGGCGCGGGCAACTTCTCCGCGGCGAGCAGCCCGGTCCGCGCGGCGGCCTCCCAGGCGAGTACCAGCACGACCGGGCTC
>NZ_JBXUOV010000190.1:0-10759 GCF_057196585.1 Micromonospora sp. ATLC20 | reverse complement strand
GCGCGGCGGCGCGGACCGCGCCGGCGCTCGCGGCGACCACGAGCGCGATGGCGAGCACCTCGACCGGGCGCAGCGCCTGGCCGAGCACCAGCCAACCGGCCACGGCGGCGATCGCCGGACCGAGACTCATCATCACCGCGAACGTCGCGGTCGGCAGCCGCCGCAACGCGGCCAGCTCCAGGCTGTACGGCAGCACCGAGGCGAGCAGCGCCAGCCCGGTACCGAGCCCCAGCACCACCGGGTCGGCCAGGCGACCACCGCCGTCCGCAAGCCCGAACGGCAGCGTCAGCAGCGCCGCGACGGTCAGCGCGAGGGCCAGCCCGTCCGCGCCGGGGAACCGCGCGCCGATGCGCGCCGAGCAGACGATGTACGCGGCCCACATGGCGCCCGCCGTCAGCGCCAGCGCGGCGCCGGCCGGGTCGAGCCGGTCGAACCCGCCCTGGCCGAGCAGGACCACACCGGCCAGTGCCAGCGCGGCCCAGCACCAGGCGGCCACCCGGCGCGCGGCGATCACCGACAGCGCCAGCGGCCCGAGCACCTCCAGGGTGACGGCCGGGCCGAGCGGGATCCGCTCGATCGCCTGGTAGAAGATCGAGTTCATGCCGGCCAGGGCCAGCCCGAACGCCAGCACCGCCGCCCAGTCGCGGCGTCCGTACCCGCGTACCCGGGGGCGGCACACCACGAGCATCAGCAGCGCGCCGATGGTCAGCCGCAACGTCACCGCGCCGGCCACCCCGGTACGCGGGAACAGCAGCGCGGCCAGCGCGGAGCCGAACTGCACCGACAGCGCCCCGCCGAGGACCAGCGCGACCCCGCCGAGCCGTCCCGGCGCACGCGGCGGCAAGGGGTGGACACCGGTCATGCCCCTGACGGTATCCGGTGCGCCGCGACGCGTTCGCGCCGCTGGGGGGTGTGCTCAGGTGGCCCCGGCCAGGTCGAGCACCGCGCCGAGCCCGTTCGGGCGGCCCGCGTCGGCGCTGGGCAGCACCAGCACCCCGCACCCCGCTGCCACCGCGCCCGCGTCGGCCGGCGTGTCGCCCACCATCAGCGTGCGCTCCGGGTCGACGCCGAGCATCCCGCAGGCCCGCAGGAAGATGCCCGGGTCCGGCTTGCAGCGCCCCACCTCGTACGACAGCGCGTACGCGTCGACGAGCGCGTCGAGGTCCCAGGCGGCGAACAGCGGCCGCAGGTCGAAACCGATGTTGCTGACCACCGCCACCTTCACCCCGGCCGAGCGCAGCGCACCCAGCACGGGAGCGGTGTCCGGGTACGGCACCCAGCCCTCCGGCACCAGCACCCGCTCGTAGAGCGCGTCGGCGAACCCGTCGATGCCGGTGTCCACGGTCTCGGCCAGCCCGGTGTACGCGCCCCGGTGCGCGTGCGGGTAGAGATCCCGGTCGGCCCACAGTTCGGCCAGCCGGGGCGGCACCCGCGCCGGTAGCGGGCCACCGGCACGCCCGGCGGTGAGCAGCCGGTCGGCCAGCGAGGTGGCCCGGATCCGGTCCAGTTCGACGCCGCAGGCGGCCGCGGCGGCGAGCACCCAGGCCAGCGGCTCCTCCACCTGGGCGAGGGTGCCGTGGAAGTCGAAGAGCACCGCCTCCACGGGCCGGCGGGACGGGCCCGGGCGGACGGCGTCGTCGGCGCCGCTCGAGACGTGGGGCAGTTCGGTACGGTCCGGCACGTCGTGCACCCTACCGACCGCTCCGACCGTCCTGCCGGATGGCCTTGACCGGTACTCCTCGGCAGCACCGATTAATCTTGGTGCCATGTCGAGCCCCGCCGAGCGGTACGCCGCGGCGCGCCGCCGGGCCGCGCAGGCCTCCGCCTTCCCGGCCCTGGACGAATTCTCACTGGATCTCGGGTTCGATCTCGACGACTTCCAGCGCGAGGCGTGCGAGGCGCTGGAGCGGGGCAGCGGCGTGCTCGTCTGCGCGCCCACCGGCGCCGGCAAGACCGTGGTGGGTGAGTTCGCGGTGCACCTGGCGCTGCGCGGCCGCCCCGGCGGCGACGCGCCCGCGACCCGGCGCAAGTGCTTCTACACCACGCCGATCAAGGCGCTGTCCAACCAGAAGTACCACGATCTGGTGGACCGCTACGGTGCCGAGCACGTCGGCCTGCTCACCGGCGACAACGCGATAAACGGCGACGCGCCGGTGGTGGTGATGACCACCGAGGTGCTGCGCAACATGCTCTACGCCGGCTCGGCCACCCTGGAGGGCCTGGCGTACGTGGTGATGGACGAGGTCCACTACCTGGCCGACCGGTTCCGCGGCGGGGTCTGGGAAGAGGTGATCATCCACCTGCCCGAGTCGGTCACGCTCGTGTCGCTGTCGGCCACCGTCTCCAACGCCGAGGAGTTCGCGGACTGGCTGGTCACCGTCCGCGGCGAGACCGCCGTGGTGGTCTCCGAGCACCGCCCGGTGCCGCTGTGGCAGCACATGCTCGTCGGCAAGCGGATGTTCGACCTGTTCCACGACGCCGACGCGGCCCGCAAGCACGACGTGCACCCCGAGCTGCTGCGCTACACCCGGGACACGATGCGCCGGCTGGAGCTGGGCGAGGGTCGCAGCGCCGGCCCCGGCGGCGGGCGGCGCGGTCCCCGCTGGCGCGGCCCGATGCGCCCGGACATCGTCGACCGGCTCGACCGGGAGGGGCTGCTCCCGGCCATCCTGTTCATCTTCAGCCGGGCCGGCTGCGACGCCGCGGTGCAGCAGTGCCTCGCCGCCGGGCTGCGCCTCACCTCCCCTGACGAACGCGCCGAGATCCGCCGGGTGGTGGAGTCCCGGGTCACCGCCATCCCCGGCGAGGACCTGTCCGTGCTCGGCTACTGGGAGTGGCTCGACGGCCTGGAGCGGGGCCTGGCCGCGCACCACGCCGGCATGCTCCCGGCGTTCAAGGAGGTCGTCGAGGAACTGTTCGTCCGCGGGCTGGTCAAGGCCGTCTTCGCCACCGAGACGCTCGCGCTGGGCATCAACATGCCGGCCCGCTGCGTGGTGCTGGAACGCCTGGTGAAGTTCAACGGCGAGGCGCACGTCGACCTCACCCCCGGCGAGTACACCCAGCTCACCGGCCGGGCGGGCCGCCGGGGCATCGACGTGGAGGGCCACGCGGTGGTGGTCTGGTCGCCGGAGACCGACCCCCGGCACGTGGCCGGGCTCGCCTCCACCCGCACCTACCCGCTGCGTTCCAGCTTCCGGCCCTCGTACAACATGGCCGTCAACCTGGTCGGCAGCGTCGGCGCGGCGCCGGCCCGGGAACTGCTGGAGTCCTCGTTCGCGCAGTTCCAGGCCGACCGGTCGGTGGTCGGCCTGGCCCGGCAGGTGCAGCGCAACACCGAGACGATCGAGGCGTACGGCGCGGAGGCCGCCTGCCACCACGGCGATTTCGACGAGTACTTCGCGCTGCGGGTGGCGATCGCCGACCGGGAACGCGCCATCGCCCGGCAGGGCCAGACCCAGCGCAAGGCGGCGGCGGTCGCCTCGCTGGAGCGGCTGCGGGTCGGTGACGTGATCCGGGTGCCGTCCGGGCGGCGGGCCGGCCTGGCGGTGGTGCTGGACCCGGCCACCGGCGGGTTCGGCGAGCCCCGGCCGCTGGTGCTCACCCAGGACCGCTGGGCCGGGCGGGTCACCCCCGGGGACTTCACCACCCCGGCCGAGGTGCTCACCCGGATCCGGGTGCCGAAGCACTTCAACCACCGCTCGCCGGCGGCCCGGCGGGACCTGGCCGCCGCGGTCAGCGGCACCGGCCTGGATCGGCACGGCGGCCGGCGGGGCGGCCGGTCCCGGCAGGCGGCGGGCGAGGACCACCGGCTCAGCCAGCTGCGCGTCGAGCTGCGCGCGCACCCGTGCCACGCCTGCCCGGACCGGGAGGAACACGCCCGCTGGGCGGAGCGGCGGCGCCGGCTGGAACGCGACACCGAGGAGCTGCGCGAGCGGGTGTCCGGGCGGACCGGCTCGCTGGCCCGTACCTTCGACCGGATCGTCGCGTTGCTGACCGCGCGCGGCTACCTGGCCGCCGACGGCGAGGTCACCGACGCCGGGCGGATGCTGGCCCGGATCTGGACCGAGGCCGACCTGCTGGTGGCCGAGTGCCTGCGCCGCCGGGTGTGGGACGGCCTGTCCCCGGCCGAGCTGGCCGCCGCCGTGTCGGTGGTGGTCTTCGAGGCCCGGCGGGACTTCGACGAGCGGGCGTCGCTGCCGCGCGGCGCGGTGGCCGACGCGGTCGACGAGACGCTCAAGCTGTGGGGCGACATCGAGGCGGACGAGGCGGCACGCGGCCTGGCCGTCACCCGGGAGCCGGATCTCGGCTTCGCCTGGCCGATCTACCGGTGGGCGCGCGGCGAGGCGCTGGCGAAGGTGCTGGCGAGCGGCCACCAGATCGACGGGGAGATGCCGGCCGGCGACTTCGTCCGCTGGGCGCGCCAGGTGGTCGACCTGCTCGGCCAGGTCGCCGACTCGGGTGGCGCCTCGGCCGAGCTGCGCGGCACCGCCCGGCAGGCCATCGCGGCGGTCAACCGTGGCGTGCTGGCCTACCACGCCTCCGCCTGACGTTCACTTTCGGTCAGCGATTGCCGGAAATCGACGCACCTCTGCGTCACGGCGCTACCACCCCGCGAATTGTCGGGGGGTCGATGCGCGCCCTGGTCAGGGCCTATCCCATCATTGCCCGGGGCGCCGTGGGTCGCGCTGAGCCGAGGGTGAGGGAAGGGCGTCGTGGGCGAGATCAATCACTTCGAGTACGGATGGATCACACCCGCGCTCAGCTACGCGTTGTCGGTGCTCGGCTCGGCGCTCGGCCTGGTCTGCGCCGGGCGGATCCGGACCGCCACCAGCGCCGGTCAGCGCGCCTGGTGGGGCCTGCTGGCCGCGTGGGCGCTGGGCGGCACCGCGATCTGGGCCATGCACTTCATGGCGATGCTCGGGTTCGCCGTCGGCGGCACCCGGATCCGCTACGACGTGCCGCTGACGGCCGCCAGCACGGCGATCGCGGTCGCGTCGGTCGGCATCGGGCTGGCGATCGTGGGCACCGGCCGGCTCGCCGCGCCCCGGCTGCTCGCCGGCGGGTTCTTCACCGGCGCCGGGGTGGCCGCCATGCACTACACCGGCATGGCCGCGATGCGCCTGGACGGCTCGCTCGGCTACGACCCGCTGCGGGTGACGCTGTCGGTGGTCATCGCGATCGTGGCCGCCACCGTCGCGCTCTGGCTGGCGATGACCGTCCGGCGCGGGCTCGCCATCGCCGCGTCGGCGCTGGTCATGGGCATCGCGGTCAACGGCATGCACTTCACCGGCATGAGCGCGCTGTCGGTGCATCTGCACGAGAGCCGCGGCCCGGCCTCCGGCACCGAGGTGAGCGGACTGCTGGTGCCGATCGTGCTGGCAGTGGTCTTCGGCGTGGTCGGGCTCGTCTACGCGCTGCTCGCCGCGCCGTCGGACGACGACCGGGCCGGGGCCGCGTACGTCAGTTCGCGGCTCGACGAGGCGCCGTACGCGGCCGCCGCCGAGCCCGCACCGGACCCGGTCGGCCTGCGCGCGCGCTCGACGCTGGCGCAGCCCGGCGCCCAGTTCCCGACCCGCCGGAGCGCCGACCGCCCCTCGTGATCAACTGATCACGATCGGTCGCCGGCCAGCGCGTCGACGAGCCGGCGGCACGAGCCGGCCAGGTTCCAGCGCTGCGCCAGCTCCAGCAGCCGGTCCGGGTCGGCGGGGGACGTCGGCAGTGCCGGGTCCAGCTCGGGCAGCGGCACGTCGGTGGCGACCCGGACCACCTTCGGCGCCACGGCCAGGTAGTCGCGGGCGGCGTCGAGCTTGGCCCGCAGCCCGGGCGCGAAACCGGAACGGGGGTCGTCGAGCGCGGCCAGGATGCCGTCCAGCCCGCCGTAGCGGTCGATCAGCCGGGCGGCCGTCTTCTCGCCGACACCGGCGACGCCGGGCAGTCCGTCGCTGGGGTCGCCGCGCAGCGCCGCGAAGTCGGCGTACCGGTCGGCGGGCACGCCGTAACGGGTGCGGACCGCCGCGTCGTCGCAGTCGTCCAGCTTGGCCACGCCCCGGCCGACATAGAGCAGACGCACCGGGTGCGCGTCGTCGACGAGCTGGAACAGGTCGCGGTCGCCGGAGACCACCTCGACCGGGCCCGGCTGGGTCACCGCGAGCGTGCCGAGCACGTCGTCGGCCTCGTAGCCGTCGGCGCCCACGGCGGGGATGCCGAGCGCGTCCAGCACCTCCAGGACCATCGGCACCTGCGGGGACAGCGTGTCCGGCACGACCTCGCCGCCCTCGGGTGCGACCCGATGCGCCTTGTACGACGGCAGCAGCTCCACCCGCCACGCCGGCCGCCAGTCGTGGTCGAGCGCGCAGATCATCCGGTCGGGCCGGCGGGTGCGCACGAGCTGGGCGAGCATGTCGAGGAAGCCGCGTACGGCGTTGACGGGCTGGCCGTCGCCGGTCTTCGCGGCCGACTCGGGGATCCCGAAGTAGGCGCGGAAGTAGAGGCTGGGGGAGTCGATCAGGAGGATCGGCTGTCGATGTGCCACGGCGACAAGCCTTCCACAGCCCTGTGACGCGATGGGGGAGGCGACCGCCGGAGGCGGAAACCCGGGCGCGCGACGGGCGTGGCATGAGCAGACTGGCGGAGTGAGCTTCGTACCCGGCCTGACCCTGGCCCGCCGGTTCCACGACGAGGTGGTGGGTCCGCTGCTGGCGCGGCGGCTGCCCGGCCTGCCGTACTCCGCCGGACTGCTCGACGGCGGTTCCGAGCTGCTCGGCCTCGACACGCCCCGCTCCACCGACCACGACTGGGGTCCGCGTACCCAGGTCTTCGTGGGCGGCGCGCACGACGTGGCGCCGGTACGGGCGGCGCTGGACGCGGAGTTGCCGGCGCGGTTCCTCGGCTGGCCGACCCGGTACGCGGGCGGCCCGGCGGTGCGGCTCGGCACGGTCCACGCCGACGGCGACCGGCACGGCGTGACGGTGGACGAGCTGGGCCGATGGCTGCGGGAGCGGCTCGGCGCCGACCCGCGCGCCGGCCTGACGACGGCGGACTGGCTGGCGACGCCTACGCAGCGGCTGGCGGAGCTGACCGGGGGAGCGGTGTTCCACGACGGGCTCGACGGCGCGCTCACCGCCGTCCGCTCCCGGCTCGCCTGGTATCCGGACGACGTGTGGCGGCACGTGCTGGCCGCCGGGTGGCAGCGGGTCGCGCAGGCCGAGCACCTGGCCGGCCGCTGCGCCGAGGTCGGCGACGATCTGGGCAGCCGGGTCGTGGTCGCCGGACTGGCCCGGGATCTGATGCGTCTCGGCCTGCTGCTGCACCGGCGCTGGCCCCCGTACGCGAAATGGCTCGGCACGGTGTTCGCGGCGCTGCCGGGCGCGGCGCCGGTGGTGGACGGGCTCGCCGCAGCACTCGGCCCGGGTGACTGGCCGGCCCGGCAGCCCGGCCTGGTCCGGGCGCTGGAGACGGTCGCCGGCTGGACGAACGACGCGGCGCTGGCGCCGCCGGTGGACCCGGCCGCGCGGCCGTTCCACGACCGGCCGTTCCTGGTGCTGCACGCCGGCCGGTTCGTCGAGACGCTGCGCGTCGCGATCACCGACCCGGAACTGCGCGACCGGCCGCCGGTGGGTGCGGTGGACCAGTACGTGGACAGCGTGGACGTGCTCACCCACGCGGACCGCGCCCGCCGGGTGGCCGCGGTGGTTGTCGGCCCGCCGGGCGGAGCCTAGACTCCGATTCGAGTCGCATCGATCCGCGACTGTCTATCTCGTCTCCGAGGGTCCGGGCCGCCCGTCGCAGGCGCCTCGCCGGCGAGGACGCCGCCCCGTGCGGCGTTCCCACCACCGAGGAGAACAGCATGCTGTCCAGAATGAGCAGACTCCGGCTGCTCGGCGCGGCGCTCGCCGCCGCCGGGCTCGCCGTCGGAGCGGCGCTCGCCGTCCCCGGGCCGGCCTCGGCCGCCGCGCTGACCGAGGTGACGAACTTCGGCGCCAACCCGAGCAACCTGCGCATGTACCTGTACGTCCCGGACACCGTGGCGGCCCGTCCCGGGCTGCTGGTGGTCAACCACTACTGCACCGGCAGTGGCCCGGCCATGTACTCCGGCACCCAGTTCGCGTCGCTCGCCGACCGGTACGGCTACATCGTGGTCTACCCGTCGGTGACCCGCAGCAGCAAGTGCTTCGACGTGTCCTCGCCGCAGGCGCTGCGCCGCGACGGCGGCAGCGACCCGGTGGGCATCAAGTCGATGGTGGACTACGTGCGGCAGCGCTACCCGGTCGACTCGCAGCGGATCTTCACCACCGGCACCTCGTCCGGCGCGATGATGACGAACGTGCTGCTCGGCGACTACCCGGACGTGTTCCGGGCCGGCGCCGCGTTCGCCGGCGTGCCGTTCGGCTGCTTCGCCACCACGAACGGCTCGGAGTGGAACAGCGAGTGCGCCAACGGCCAGGTGCTGAAGACCCCGCAGCAGTGGGGTGACCTGGTGCGCAACGCGTACCCGGGCTACACCGGCCCGCGCCCGCGGATGCAGATCTGGCACGGCACCAACGACGAGACGCTGCGCTACCCGAACTTCGGCGAGCAGATCGACCAGTGGACGAACGTGAACGGGCTGAGCCAGACGCCCGCGTACACGGACAGCCCGCAGGCCGGCTACACCCGTACCCGCTACGGCGGCACCGGCGGCACCGCGACCGTCGAGGCGATCAGCATGCAGGGCGTCACGCACAACCTGCCGGTGGACGCGGCGCAGGTCATCCGCTTCTTCGGCCTGGACACCGCGCCGCCGACCAGCCCGCCGCCCACCATGGCCGTCACCACGGCTCCGCCCACCACGCCTCCGCCGACGACGCCGCCTCCGCCCACCACGGCGCCGCCGTCGGGGGCCTGCCGGGTCGGGTACGTGGTGAACGCCTGGAACAACGGCCTGACCGCCGCGGTGACCGTCACCAACACGTCCACCACGGCGATCAACGGCTGGAACCTCGCGTTCACGCTGCCGAGTGGTCAGACGATCACCGGAGGCTGGAACGCCACGTACAGCCCGTCCAGCGGGGCGGTGACCGCCCGCAACGTGTCCTACAACGCGTCGATCCCGCCGGGCGGCTCGGTGGACATCGGCTTCCAGGCCACCCACACCGGCAACACCGGTAGGCCCGCCTCGTTCACGCTCAACGGCAGCGCCTGCACGACCTCCTGAGCGGGGTCGTGGCGGCATCCCGGCCGCGCCCGTCCCGACCGGGGCGGGCGCGGCCGGGCATGACCGCACCGGCGGCGGGTACCCGTGCCGGACGGACACCGGCGGGAACCGAAGGAGCGGATATGAAGGTCCGAAGCTCCCTGCGCGCGCTCAAGCGCAAGGCCGACTCGATCGTGGTCCGGCGCCGGGGCAAGCTGTTCGTCCTCAACAAGTCCGACCGGCGGCAGAAGGCCCGGCAGGGCTGAGCCCGCCGTCGCCGCGCGACCAGCTCAGGGAGTTCGAGACGCAGGTGTGGGACGCGACGTCGTGACGGCGTCGGCCGGCACGTCGTCCACCTCGGCGCGCCCGGCCAGGCGGGCGAGCGCGGAGGCGGCCAGCGGCCGGTAGATCCGTACCGAGTCGGCGAGCGCGGAGAAGTGCGAACCCGAGTTGTCGCCGTGGTAGCGGGTGGTGATCGCCACCTGCTCGACCGGCAGCCCGGCGCGGACCAGCCGCAGCAGCACCGTCATCTCGTACTCGAAGCGGTCACCGGGGATCGTGGTGAGCCAGCCGAGCAGCGCGGCCGGGTAGGCGCGCAGCCCGGTCTGGGTGTCGCGCACGTCCCGGCCGGTCGCCAGCCGGAACGCCACCCGGGTCGCCGCGTTGCCGAACCGGCTGCGCGCCGGGACCTCACCGTCGAACTCGCGGACGCCGAGAGTCGGCGCTCCGGTGACGCGCATCCGGTCCGCCACGGCGCACACGTCGGGCACACCGTGCTGGCCGTCGGCGTCCACACAGACCACATCGCGTCCCGGGTGGTGCGTCGAGGCGTACCGGAAGCCGGTGCGCAGCACCACGCCCTTGCCCCGGTTGACCCGGCGGCGCAGCACGGTCGCGCCCCGGGCGCGGGCCGCGTCCAGCACCCCGGCGGCGGCCGGGCCGCTGCCGTCGTCGACGACGAGCACGTCCGCCCCGGGCAGGGCGTCCCGCAGGTCGCCGACCAGCGGTGGCAGCCGGTCACCCGGTCGGTACACCGGCACGAGCACGATCACGGAACCTCCCGGGTGGACTCGCCCGCCGGCACGGTCCGCCGGGTCGATCGAGGACGCTCGTACCCCGGGCGCGCGGCGGTGAATCACCGCCGGGGCGTGAGGCGTCCGATCCGCTCGGCCGCGCGGGTCAGCGCGCGCTCGCGGCGCAGCGACGCCTCCGGGGTACGCACACCGAGGAAGCCGATCCGGCTCAACGCCCGGGCGGCCCGCTCCCGCCGGACGGGCACCGGATCGGGCGCGGTCACCGGCACGTCGGCCAGCGCCGGGCCGGACAGGCCGAGCACGCGTGCGGCCAGCAACCGGACGCGGGGCAGGTGCCACGGGTGGGAGACCAGCCCGAGCGGGCGCCGCGCGGTGAACTCCGCCGCGCCCAGCAGTCCGTCCTGGACGGTGTGCGCCAGGTTCTGCAGCGTGGTGCGGGAGCGGGTCTCGGCCGCCGACCGGGCGTACGCGTCGAGCCCGGCCTCGCGCGCCAGCGCCCGCATCAGCTCCGCCTCCCGGTAGCCGGCGGGCGGGCCGGGCGCGCCGGCCGGGC
>NZ_JBXUOV010000189.1:0-10783 GCF_057196585.1 Micromonospora sp. ATLC20 | reverse complement strand
GCCCGGGCCGCGGCGCGCAGCGCGCCGCGCCGCGCCTCGTCGTCGTGAGCCCACCCCGGGTACGCGGCGGTCGCCGCGGCCATCGCCCGGTCGAGCAGTTCGGGCGGGCAGGCCGGGGCGGTGGCGAACACCGCGCCGGTGGCCGGGTCGACGACGTCGAAGGTTCCGGCGCCGGCGGCCGGGCGGCCGTCGACGGTCATCGTCAGCGCCACGGCTGCCCCTCCGTCGCTGGTGCCTGCGGCTGGCAGCGTATCCGCGGGTGTGTGGGGTGGGCAGCGTGCACGTTGTCCCGCCGCGGCGCTCCGCCCATCATGAGAGTCGGACCGGTCCGTGCACTCCCCCGTCCGTCGCACGCGTGGGGGCCGGCCCGGGGCCGTCGCGCGGAAACCCGCTCCCGGCGCCCGTCCGGCGCCTAGCGTGGGACGAGGGGCGGCCTGCCGGAGGCGCCGGTGAGCGGAGGGAGAACGCGGTGACGGAGCCGGAGGAGGAGCAGGAGAAGACCCGCAAGACCGATCGGGTGCTGTTCTCGCCCGACGGCGATCCGCACCACACGCTCGCCGAGGCGCCCCAGCCGGACGAGCACCTGCCGCCCACAGTCACCCGCGACGGCCACACGGACGTGCTCGACGACGAGCAGTGAGCACACCGTCCCGCCCGGCTCGCCGGCCGGGCGGCACGTGTCGCGGCCGGGCCGGCGGAACCTCCCCGTCGCCGGGACGTGTCGCGGTCAGACGGGCGGGATGCCGGAGCGGCCGATGTCCGACATGTCGTCGCCGATATCGGTGCGGGTGCCGGCCACCGGCCCGGCGCCGGCCTCGGTGCGGTCCTCCACGCAGGCGTCGCCCAGGCCGTGCATCAGCTCGCCGACCACGGCGAGCGCCGAGCCCTTGTCCGGGCAGGGCGCCCCGGTGGCGAGCAGCTGACCGTCGCCGCCGACGACGGTGAACCCCACACTGCCGTCGGCCTCGCTCTCGATGACGAACTTCACAGTGCTCCTCCCGCCCCGCTCAGCTCACGCCGTGCGTCTGCAACCACAGCTCCAGCAGGCCCAGTTGCCACAGCTTGTTGCTGCCGGCGGCGGCCTGGGCCCGGTCCGGCTCGGCCAGCAGCTCGTCGACGTACGCCCGGCGGAACAGCCCGCGCCGGCGCGCCTCGGGCGCACCCAGCGCCTCGACCACCAACTCTCGCACGGGACCGTCGACGTTGCGCAGCGCCGGCACCGGGAAGTAGCCCTTGGGCCGGTCGATGACCTCGGCCGGCAGCACCTCGCGGGCCACCTCCTTGAGCACGCCCTTGCCGCCCTGGGCCAGCTTGTGCTCCGGCGGGCACGCCGCGGCGAGCGTGACCAGGTCCTGGTCGAGGAAGGGCGTGCGCACCTCCAGCCCCCACGCCATGCTCATGCTGTCCACCCGCTTCACCGGGTCGTCGGGCAGCATCAGGTGGGTGTCCAGGCGCAGCACCGCGTCCACGGCGGTCTGCGCGCCCGGCGCGGCCAGGTCCGCGGCGACCAGCTCGCCGCTGGCGTCACCGTCGCAGGCGTACGCCGGTTCGACCACCTCGGTCAGCTCGGCGTGGTCGCGGTCGAAGAACGCCGCGGTGAACTCGGCCGCCGCGTCCTCGCGGGCCGCGTCGGCAAGCCGGTGGTGGTAGCCGTAGCCGGCGAACACCTCGTCGGCGCCCTGGCCGGACTGCGCCACCTTCACGTGCCGGGCGACCTGCTCGGAGAGCAGGTGGAACGCCACCACGTCGTGGCTGCCCATCGGTTCGGTCATTGCCGCCACGGTGGCGCGTACGGCCGGGCCGAGGTCGCCGTCGGCGAGCCGGATGCGGTGGTGGTCGGTGCCGAACGTGCGGGCCACCAGGTCGGAGTAGTGGAACTCGTCGCCGGTCTCGTCGCCGCGGCTGTCGAAGCCGATGCTGAACGTCTGGAGGTGGTGCTGTCCGGCGCCGCCCAGCAGCGCCACGATCATGCTGGAGTCCAGGCCACCGGAGAGCAGCACCCCGACCGGCACGTCCGCGACCAGCCGGCGGCGTACGGCGGTGCGCAGCGCGTCCCCGACGGCGGCCCGCCAGTCGGCGGCGTCCATGCCCTCGTGGGCCGGGTCGCGCCGGTACTCGGGCCGCCAGTAGACGCGCTCGCGGCCGCGCCCGTCGGCCTCGATCACCCGGACCGTGGCCGGGGGCAGCTTGCGGATGCCGCGCAGGATCGTGCGCGGCGCCGGCACGATGGAGTGCCAGGACAGGTAGTGGTGCAGCGCGACCGGGTCGATGCCGGTGTCGACGTCACCGCCGGCCAGCAGCGCCGGCAGCGTGGAGGCGAACCGGAGCCGGCCGGGCGACTCGGCGAGGTAGAGCGGCTTGATGCCGAGCCGGTCACGGGCCAGCACGAGGCGGCGCCGCCGCCGGTCCACCAGCGCAACCGCGAACATGCCGACCAGGTGGTCGACGAACCGCTCCCCCCACTGCGCGTACGCCACCAGGATCACCTCGGTGTCGCTGGTGCTGTGGAAGGTGTGCCCGGCCGCGCGCAGCTCGTCGCGCAGCTCCGGGTAGTTGTAGACGCAGCCGTTGAAGACCAGGGCCAGGCCGAGGTCGTCGCGGACCATCGGCTGGGCGCCGGCCTCGGACAGGTCGATCACTGTCAGCCGGCGGTGCCCGAGGGTGATCCAGCCGTCACTCCACGCGCCCTCGCCGTCCGGCCCGCGTGAGCGCATGGCGGCGGTCATCCGGGTCACCGCGTCGGCGTCGGGGGTGGCCCCGTCGAATCTGGCCTCACCGCTGATCCCGCACATCTCAGCGTCCACCGGTCAGTCGCGGAGCACCCACCATGCCAACCTCCCGCCACGTCGTCTCCCGGGCGGTCCGCCGGGTACGGCGACTACCCGGCCTGTGGCGAAGGAAACCCGGATGGGCTGTTGGCGAGCCGGGCACGGCGCGCCGTCGTACGGTGGCGGTACGGGCCATGTCCCCGGGCGGTCCGGCCACGGGACGTGGCCAGGATCAACGACGCCTGCCAGGAGGACGTGTGTTCGCCAATTCCGAGGAACTCCTGCGATACCTCACCGACGAGGACGTGAAGTTCGTCGACGTACGTTTCTGTGACCTGCCCGGCGTGATGCAGCACTTCAACCTGCCGGTCGAGTCGTTCGACGACAGCGTCTTCACCGACGGCCTCGCCTTCGACGGCTCGTCGATCCGTGGTTTCCAGTCGATCCACGAGTCGGACATGCTGCTGCTGCCGGACGTGGCGACCGCGTTCGTGGACCCGTTCCGCACGCAGAAGACCGTCGCGTTGAACTTCTTCGTCCACGACCCGTTCACCCGCGAGGCGTACTCCCGCGACCCGCGCAACGTCGCGAAGAAGGCCGAGGCGTACCTCGCCGCCAGCGGCATCGCCGACACCGCGTACTTCGGGGCCGAGGCGGAGTTCTACATCTTCGACTCGATCCGCCACGAGACCTCGGCGCACCAGTCGTTCTACTACATCGACTCGATCGAGGGCGCCTGGAACAGCGGCCGGATCGAGGAGGGCGGCAACCGCGGCTACAAGACCGCCTACAAGGGCGGCTACTTCCCGGTGCCGCCGGTGGACCACTACGCCGACCTGCGCGACAGCATGGTCCGCCGGATGGTGGACGCCGGTTTCACCGTGGAGCGTTCGCACCACGAGGTGGGCACCGGTGGGCAGTCCGAGATCAACTACAAGTTCTCGACGCTGCTGCACTCCGCCGACGAGCTTCAGCTCTTCAAGTACCTGATCAAGAACGAGGCGTGGGCGCACGGCAAGACCGCGACGTTCATGCCCAAGCCGGTGTTCGGTGACAACGGTTCCGGCATGCACACCCACCAGAGCCTGTGGCGTGGCGGCGAGCCGCTGTTCTACGACGAGACCGGCTACGCCGGCCTGTCCGACACCGCCCGCTGGTACATCGGCGGCCTGCTGCACCACGCACCCTCGCTACTCGCCTTCACCAACCCGACCATCAACTCCTACCGCCGTCTCGTCCCCGGCTTCGAGGCCCCGGTGAACCTGGTCTACTCGCAGCGCAACCGCTCCGCCTGCACCCGCATCCCGGTCACCGGCAGCAACCCCAAGGCCAAGCGCGTCGAGTTCCGCGTCCCCGACCCGTCCAGCAACCCGTACCTGGCCTTCTCCGCCATGCTCATGGCCGGTCTCGACGGCATCAAGAACAAGATCGAGCCGCCGGCGCCGATCGACAAGGACCTCTACGACCTGCCCCCGGAGGAGTGGGGCGACGTCAAGCAGGTCCCGGGTTCGCTGCCCGAGGCGCTGGCGGCGCTGGAGACCGACCACGACTACCTGCTCGACGGCAACGTCTTCACCGCCGACCTGATCTCCACCTGGGTCGACTGGAAGAACGCGAACGAGGTCGACCCGGTCCGGCTGCGGCCCACTCCGCACGAGTTCGCGCTCTACTTCGACTGCTGAGCCTTACCGCCACCGCCCCCGCCACCCGCGGGGGCGGTGGTCGGTGGAAACGGCCTCGGGCCGGCCCCCGCCCTCGTACCGTCGAGACATGACTCCGCCTCACGTCGACACGCCGACCGCTCCGTGCCGGTGGAGCCGTCGGTGAGGCCGCGGCCCACCACCACCGCCACCACCCCGCAGATCCCCACCGTCCTGACCCTCGGGGTGGAAGAGGAGTTCCTGCTGCTGGACCCGGCCACCGGCGAGAGCATGCCGGTCGCCGACCGGGTACGCGGCGCGCTCTCCGGCACCGCCCGCGAGCAGAGCCGGCAGGAGTTCCGGCACAGCATGGTCGAGATGGTGACGCCGGTCAGCCCCGATCTCGGAGAGCTGCGGGAGCACCTGGTCACGCTGCGCCGGGCGGCCGCGCGGGCGGCCGATGCGGCCGGGGCGCAGCTGGTCGCTGTCGGCGCCACCCCGGTCTGCGAGGCTCACCGCACGGTGCCCGACGAGCAGCGCTACCACGCCATGTCCCGCCGGTTCGGCCCGGTGGCCCACGACCCGGCGGTCTGCGGCTGCCACGTCCACGTCGGCGTCCCGGACCGGGAACTCGCCGTACAGGTCTGCAACCACCTGCGCCAGTGGCTGCCAGTGGTACAGGCGCTCACCACCAATTCGCCGCTGCACGACGGACGGGACACCGGCCACGCGAGTTGGCGCTCGATGCAGCTGGAACGGTGGCCGAGCATCGGGCCGACACCGCACTTCGACTCCGCCGCCGACTACGACGCCACGGTGGCGGACCTGATCACCGCCGGGATCATGCTCGACGCCGCGATGGTCTACTGGTACGCCCGCCCGTCCGCGTCGTACCCGACCGTGGAGGTGCGGGTCGGCGACGTGTGTCCCACCGTCGACGACACGGTGCTGGTCGCCGGGCTGGTCCGGGCGCTCGTGGCCACCCTGATCGACGACGTCCGCGCCGGCGTGCCTGCACCCCGCATCCGGGACTGCCTGGTCGCCGCCGCGCACTGGCGGGCCGCCCACGACGGCGTCGACGGCGAGCTCGTCGACCTGCGCACCGGGCGGCCCCGGCCCGCCTGGGACCTCGTCGACGACATGCTCGGCATCGTCACGCCCGCGCTGACCCGCCACGGCGACCTGGACCTGGTAGGCCGCCAGATGGAGCGGGTGCGCCGCGAGGGCACCGGCGCCACCCGGCAACGTCAGGTCATGGCCGACACCGGCGGCGACATCCGCGTGGTACTCGCGCACTTGGCCGCGCAGACCGTCGCGGCCTGAGATGAGCGGCACGGCCGACGACACGCCGGACCGGGCCCGCGCCCGGTCAGCGCAGCCCGGCGAACAGGTCGTCCTCCGGCGTCGGCGCGCCGGTGGTGTCCCGCACGCGCACGAACGTCTCCATGCCCATCAGCTCGGTGAACCGCTCCTGCCCGAGGCGCAGGAAGAAGATGTTCTCCGCCTGGCTGGCGTGCGCGGCGAGCGAGGCGAACTTCTGCGCGCCGTATCCGCTGGTGTCGACCCAGGTGGTGATCTCGTCGTCCGGCAGGCCCAGCGCCGGCATCTCGTCGGTCGCCTCCGGCTCGGGGAACTCCACCCCGATCTCCCGCATCATCGTGCCGAACTGCTGGAACGCGCTGCGCGGCACGGTGGTCCAGTAGACCTTGGCCGGGATGCCGGTCTGCTCGACGGCGGCCATCGTGATGCGGTGGGCCTGGATGTGGTCCGGGTGGCCGTAGAAGCCGTTCTCGTCGTAGGTGACCACCACGTCGGGGCGGTAGCGCCGGATCAGCTCGGCCAGCCGGCCGGCCGCCTCGGACACCGGCGTGTTCCAGAACGCGCCGGGCGCCTCGTTCGTCGCCCAGCCCATCATCCCGGAGTCGCCGTAGTCGAGCGTCTCCAGGTGGGTGACCTTCAGCGCCTCGCAGCTCGCGGCCAGCTCGGCGCGGCGCATCTCGACCACGGCCTGCGGGTCGTGCCCGGGGTCGCCCGGTTTGATCCCGCCGGGACCGTCGCCGCACCCCCCGTCGGTGCACGTCACGAGCACCGTGGTGACGCCCTCGGCCGCGTAGCGCGCCAGGACGCCGCCGGTGCTCGTCGCCTCGTCGTCGGGGTGCGCGTGCACCGCCATCAGGGTCAGGGATCGATCGGTCACCCCGTCACCATACGAGCATCGGCCGACGAACTAGCATTGCCCGGTCCGCAGACGGCGACGGAAGCGAGGCGCGATGGGTTGGCTCCAGCGGTTGCTCGGTGGCGGACGGGTCGAACTGGACCCCGCACGTCAGCAGGAGCTGCTGCGGGACGTACGGCGGTCCTACGGCGCGCACGCCCGCCTCCGGTTCCCGGAGCAGGCCGACGCGATCACCCGGCTGCTGTCCGATGACGACGGTCTCGTGGTGGCCGCCGGGATCGTCTGCGAGGCCGCCGACCAGGCGCACGCCGACCTCCAGGGGCAGGCGCAGGAGGTGTTCCGGCGTACCGGGCGGCGGCTGCTGGTGCACCGCCGCAACTACCGGCCCCTGTGGAAGGAGGCCGGGCCCGCGCTGCGCTGGCCGCTCGGCGCGCTACCCAGCGGGCTGCACCCGTACGCGCAGGTCAGCGCCGCCGTGGCGGTGGTCGGCGGGCGGGCCGACCGGCTGGACCGGGTGACCGACCCGCAGCCGTTCGTGACGCGCCTGTTCGAGGTGCTCGACCTGACCACCGCCGGCTGGGAGTTCGGCCGGGTGCGTGTGGACACCGACAGCGCGACGCTCGTGGAGCGGCTGATGGGCACCGGCGCCCGGGTGCTCGCGACGATGGACGACCCGCCCCGGCTGCCTCCCGCGGTGCGGGAGATGATGCGCCGCAACCACCGCATCGCCGTGTACGACCCGGCCGGTCCCCGCGTGGTCGGCGAGCTGAACCTGGGCGCCCGGCTGCGCGAGACGCTGCTGGCCTGACCGGCGGTACGCCCCGCCCCGGCCGGTGGCCGCGGCGGGGCGCGCCGGTGCTCAGGTGGTCGTGCAGGTGAGGTTCGCCGGCGGGTTGTTGGTGCCGCCCGCCGAGCCGATGAAGCCGAACGTGGTGGAGCCGCCGGCCGGCACCGAGCCGTTGTAGTCGACGTTGCGCACCGTCACGTTCGCGCCGTTCTGGGTGTGCGTACCGCTCCAGATCTGGTTGATCACCTGCCCGTCCGGGAACGTCCAGGAGACCGTCCAACCGCGGATCGCGGTGGCGCCGGCGGTCACCGTGACCTCGGCCTGGAAGCCGCCCGACCAGGAGCCGGTGATCGCGTACGTGGCACGCGCACCGGACGGCGCCGGGGAGCTGGTGGTCGGGGTCGGGGTCGGCGTCGTAGTCGGGGTCGGTGAGGGCGTGGACGTCGCCGTCGGCGAGGGTGTCACGCCGGGCCGGGCCGCGCGGTAGGTGTGCCCGGCGCGGACGGTGAGCGCGACGACGTCGGACTCCGGGCGGGTGGTGGCGGGTGTGCTGCCGTCGGTGACGTCGGTGAGGGTGAAGCTCCCGGTGAACAGCCGGGACCGCAGCCGCAGCGTGCCGTCGCGGTCGGCGCGGACGGTGATCTCGTCGGCCTGGCTGTTGCTCCAGGCCAGCGCCACCGTGTAGCCGCCCCGGCCGCGCAGGCCCGCGGCCTGCCCGGCGGGCCAGGCGCCGGGAAGCGCGGGCAGCAGGTGCAGCTCGCCGGTGTGGCTGTGCAGCAGCATCTCGGCGATGCCCGAGGTGGCCCCGAAGTTGCCGTCGATCTGGAACGGCGGGTGCAGGTCGAACATGTTCGGCGCGAGCCGGTCGGTGCGGACCAGGTCGCGCAGGAGCTTGTGGGCGCGGGCGCCGTCCTCCAGCCGGGCCCAGAAATTGATCTTCCAGGCGAGGGACCAGCCGGTCCCGTCGTCGCCCCGCAGCTCCAGCGTCCTGCGGGCGGCCTCGTACAGCGCCGGGGTGCCGCGCCTGGTGATCTGGTTGCTGGGATGCAGCCCGTACAGGTGGGAGACGTGCCGGTGGGTGCGTTCGGTCTCGACCCAGTCGGCGAGCCACTCCTGCACGTTGCCCCGGGAACCGACGCGGCTCGGCGGCAGCCGGTCCTTGGCGGTGCGCACCTGGGACCGGAAGGTGGCGTCGACGCCGAGCACCTCGCTCGCCCGGGCCGCGGCGTCGAACAGGTCACGCAGGATCTGGTTGTCCATCGTCGGGCCGGCGCAGACGCTGGCGTTGGCGTGGTGCGCCAGCTCCGGCGAGTTCGACGGGTTCGTCACCAGGTAGCCGAGCGTCGGGTGGGCGACCAGCGTGTCGAGGAAGAACTGGGCCGCGCCCTTGAGGGCGGGGTAGTTGGCCTGCAGGAATCCGCTGTCGCCGGTGAACAGGTAGTGGTCCCAGATGAGCGTGCTCAGCCAGGCCCCGCCGGTCTGCCACATGCCCCAGAACGCGCCGTCCACCACCGATGCGCCCCGCCAGGCGTCGGTGTTGTGGTGGGTGACCCAGCCGCCGGCGCCGTACTGCGCCTGGGCGACCCGCGCGCCGGTCACGGTGAGGTCCTTGACCATGTCGAAGACCGGCAGGAGGCACTCGGACAGGTTCGTGGTGTCGGCCGGCCAGTAGTTCATCGGCAGATTGGCGTTCACCGTGTACTTCGAGTCCCAGGACGGCGTCAGCGAGTCGTTCCAGATGCCCTGGAGGTTCGCCGGCTGGGTGCCCGGCCGCGACGACGAGATCAGCAGGTACCGCCCGAACTGGAACAGCAGCGCGGCGAACTGCGGGTCGTTCGTGCTCGCGTGCTGCGCGATCCGTACGTCGGTGGGCTGGTCGGCGGCGGCGGTGCGGCCCAGGTCGAGCGTGACCCGGCCGAACAGCGCCTGGTAGTCGGCGCGGTGGCGGGTGCGGAGCTGGTCGACGTCGACGCTCTTGGCAACAGCGAGCCGGTTGCGGGCGATGCCCTGGTAGTCGCCGTTGACGGTGCGGTAGTCGACGTAGCTGGTGCCGATCGAGACCAGGACCGTCACGCTGGTGGCACCTGACACCCGCAGCGTGCCGCCGGAGCTGCTGACCGTGCCGCCGGTGACGGCGGCGTTCGCCAGCGCGAGGAACCGCACCGTGCCGTTCACCCCCTCCATCGACCCGGAGATGCCGTCGAGCGCGACCGTCGCGCCGTCCGGGCTGGACACCGTGGTCCGCTGCGGGCTGTCGAAGGTGGCGGAGAACGTGATCGCGTTCGCCCGGTCGGCGGTCAGCCGGAGCACGATGACCTGGTCGGGCGCGCTGGCGAACACCTCCCGCTGGTACCGGACACCGTTGAGGACATACGTGGTGGTGACGGTGGCCGTGGTCAGGTCGAGTGTCCGGTTGTACTGCGTCGCCCCGCTCGCCGAACCGAAGGCGAGCCGGAGGTCGCCGACGGTCTGGTAGGCGAGCTGCCCACCCGGGCTGCCCATCATGGTCTGGTTGATCAGGTCCTGGGCCGAGGTCCACTGGTCGGCGAAGACACGGCGCCGGATCTCGGCCAGGTTGGCCGCGCCCCTGGTGTTCGCCGAGTCGTACGGGCCCCCGGCCCAGACGGTGTCCTCGTTGAGCTGGAGCCGTTCGGTGTCGACGTTGCCGAACACCATCGCGCCGAGCCGCCCGTTGCCGATCGGCAGGGCGCGCAGCCAGTCGGTGCCGGCCGGTACGTCGTACCAGAGTGCCAGGTCGTTCGCGGCCAGCACCTGTGGTGGCGCCGCCGAGCCGGCGCGCGCGGTCGCGCTCCAAGCGGCCGGCACCAGCGCGGCACCGGCACCCGCCGCCGTGGCCTTGATGATGTTTCGTCGTGTCACTTCGGACATGGTTGCTCCCAACCGCGCAGATCAGAGACGGGCCCGGGTGCGCGGCGGCGCTGTTATCGCTAACAGCACACACGCGCGCACCCGGACGCCGCATTCCTGCCACTACGCGCCCAGGGCTCCCGACCGGGCGACACATCAGCCAACATGGACTCTCATGGATGAAGTGACACCGCGTCAAGGGGTGTTACCGCTAACAGTTCCGATCCGTGCTCCACTCGCCGGGCCGAACGGGGCGCGGGGGCGGCCGGCCGGCCCACCCGGGCCACGTGCACGATCCGCTCCGGCGCCACGTCCAGCAGCGCGCCGAGCGCGTCCCGGGTGGCGGCCACGTCGACGAGCTGACTGAGCGGGTGGGCGGCCAGCCCGGCCGTGTGCAGCGTCAGCCACATCCGCATCAGCACCCGTCCGAACTCGACCTGCCCGGCCGCGTCCAGACCGGGCGGCGCGACGAGCGCCAGCACCCCGCCGCCCTGCGCCAGCGGATCACCGCCCGCGGCGGCGAGCAGCCGGGGCAGCCCCAGCG
>NZ_JBXUOV010000188.1:0-10959 GCF_057196585.1 Micromonospora sp. ATLC20 | reverse complement strand
CGCCTGCGCCGCCCCGGCTGGGCGCGCTGCCGTGGCCGCTCTTCCGCCCGCCGTTCTGCCGCCCGGCGCTGCCCTGCCGGTGGCTGCGGCCCCGCCCGTCGGTGGCGCGACGCACAGCGGCAAGGCCACCTTCTACGACTCCGAGGGTGCCGGCGGCAACTGCTCCCGGCCCGCCGCGCCCGCCGACCGGATGTACGTCGCGCTCGGCCCGAGCGAGTACGCCTCCGGCGCCTCCTGCGGCGGCTTCCTCGACGTCACCGGCCCACGCGGCACCGTCCGGGTGCTCGTGATGGACCAGTGCCCGGAGTGCGCACCGGGCCACCTCGACCTGTCCGCCGAGGCGTTCGCCCGGATCGCCGACCCGGTGCAGGGAGTGGTTAAGGTCAGCTACCGCGCGGTGGTGAACCCGAGGCTGCCCGGCCCGCTCACCTTCCGGATGAAGGAGGGCTCGTCGCAGTGGTGGTTCGCCGTCCTGGTCGGTGACCACGGCAACCCGCTGCGCTCGGTCGAGGTGCGGCAGAACGGCTCGTGGCGGGCGGCGCAGCGGCAGGACTACAACTACTGGCTGATCCCGTCCGGAGCCGGTCCCGGCCCGTACGAGATCCGGGTCACCGACGTGTACGGCCACCGCGTGACGGCCACCGGCGTCCGGATGCTCCCCGGCCAGGTGCAACGCAGCAAGACCCGCATGTACGGCGCCGATCCCGCCACCCCCAGGCCGACCTCGAAGAAGCCGACCCCGACGCCCAGAACCTCCACCCCAGCGGCCCTCCCGCAGCAGTCCACCCCCGCGGCCCTCACTCCACCCCCGGCGGACCCTGTCATGCAGGCAGCCGCCGCCCCTCCCACCCCCGCTCCCTGCTCCTGACCCGCCCTCGCCTCTGCCTCGCCCGCCCCAGCTCGTTGATCTTGCACTTGCGGCCCTCAGTTTGCCCTGGATGCGGCTTTCGCGGGGGCAGAAAGTGCAAGATCAGCGAGGCGGGCCAGGGCAGGGTGGGGTGACGGCGTGGGGGCGTGGGGGTCAGTGCGGGGTGGGGAGGTCCAGCCACATGAGGATCTCGTCGCGGGCGTCGGTGGGGGACAGGCGCAGTGCGGCGGGGAGGCGGCCGATCTCGCGGTAGCCGAGGCGCTTGTAGAAGCGGTCCAGCCCCAGGCCGTCGCGGACCGTCACGTGCAGCGCCGCCAGCCCGAGGCTGCAGGTGATCCGCTCGGCCTCGCGCATCAGCGCCGCGCCGTGGCCGCGTCCCTGCGTGTCCGGGTGCACCATGACGCGCTTGAGCACCCGCCAGTGCGTCTTGAGGTGGAACCGGTTGTCGGCGATGACCAGCACCGCGACCAGCTTCTCGCCCTCGTAGCCGGCGAGCAGCCGGTCCGGCCCGTCCGCCACCTCGTCGAGCGTGGAGGTGGCGAGCGGGCGTACGTCGTCGGCCGTCACCGGGGCGACGAAGCCGACGGCGCCGCCGGCATTCGTCACGTCCACCCAGAGCGCGATGATCTGCTCGCGCAGTTCGGGAGTCAGGTCGGGGTCGAGTACGAAGCGCAGGTCCACGACGTCATCCTGCGCGTGACGACGTGGCCTGGACCCGCGTTCGTGATGCGGGTGACACAGTTGATGGTGCGGGAGGGGGGTTTCGAACCCCCACGTCCTCTCGGACACAGGCTCCTAAGGCCTGCGCGTCTGCCGTTCCGCCACTCCCGCCGACCCGCTGAGTTTAGAGCGTCGCGCCGGAGCCGTGTGTACTCCGGGCCGCGACCGGCCGCGACGCGACGAGCCGCGACGAGGCAGCCCGTCCGGCGACCTCAGTCGAGGCCGAGGTCCCGGCGCAGCTTGGCGACGTGACCGGTGGCCCGCACGTTGTAGAACGCCTGCTCGATCTTGCCGTCCTCGTCCACCACGAACGTCGAGCGGATCACCCCGGTGACGGTGCGGCCGTACATCTGCTTCTCGCCGAAGGCGCCGTACGCGGTCAGCACCGCCTTGTCCTCGTCGGAGACCAGCGGGAACGTGATGGCGTCCCGGTCGCGGAACTTGGCGAGCTTCGCGGGCTTGTCCGGCGAGATGCCCACCACCTCGTAGCCGGCGGCCTGGAGGGAGGCGAGCGAGTCCCGGAAGTCACACGCCTGCTTCGTGCAGCCGGGCGTCATGGCGGCCGGGTACGCGTACAGGATGACCTTGCGGCCGCGCAGGCCGGCCAGGGACAGCGTGCCGCCGTCGTCGGTGGGGAGGGTGAAGTCGGGGGCGGGGTCGCCGGGCTTGAGGCGGTCGGTCATGGCGGTGACGATACCGCCGGGCCGGTACGGTCGGCGGGCGGCGACGCGCGGGCGCGGTGACGGCCATCATGAGGTTGTTGCCAGATATTGGCAACAGCGCCTTCCTGGAAATACGCTGAGCGCGTGGACACCCTGGCGATGCACATCTCCAACGGGATCATCAACGGTCCGGTCGCTGCGATCTTCGCGGCTCTCGCCCTCGCCGCGCTCGCCTTCTGCGTGCTGCGGGGCCGCGCCGACCTCGACGACCGGCTGGCCCCGATGGCCGGGCTGGTGGCGGCGTTCATCTTCGCCGTGCAGATGCTCAACTTCCCGATCTTCACCGCCGGGGTCAGCGGTCACCTGCTCGGCGGGGCGCTGGCCGCGCTGCTCGTCGGCCCCTGGGTCGGCGCGCTCTGCGTCGCAGTGGTGCTCGTCGTGCAGGCGCTGGTCTTCGGTGACGGCGGGGTGGCGATGCTCGGCCTCAACATCACCAACATGGCGCTGCTCGGCACCGCCGCCGCGTACCTGCTGATCGCGCTCCTGCTGCGCGTGCTGCCGCGCACCCCGGCCGGCCTGGCGGTGACCGCGTTCGTGTCCGCGCTGGTCAGCGTGGTGGTCGCGTCCCAGGGCTTCGTCCTGCAGTACTGGCTGGGCGGCACCACCGACCTCGGCGGCAACCTGACCGGCCTGGCCGGCACCATGGCCTTCGCCCACCTGCTCATCGGCATCGGCGAGGGCCTGATCACCGCGACCACTGTGGTCACCGTCGCCAAAGTCCGGCCCGACCTGGTGTACGCGCTGCGCGCCCTCAAGCCGGCCACGCCGGCTCCCGCCGTCCCGGTCGCCGGAGGTGCCCGATGAGCAAGCGTCACTGGCCGTTCCTGCTCGGCGGTCTGCTGATGGCCCTGCTGCTGGCGGGCGTGGTCAGCAACTACGCCTCCTCGCACCCGGACGGCCTCGACTCCTCGCTGCTCAAGGGCTGCACCGTCAACGCCGACGACGAGATCACCGGCGGCAACTGCCCGGCCCAGCAGGCCAAGGACCACGAGCTGGCGGACAGCCCGCTCGCCGACTACGGCGTACGCGGCATCGGCAACGACTTCCTCTCCACCGGCCTGTCCGGCGTACTCGGCGTGCTGCTCACCTTCGCGCTCGGCGGCGGCCTGTTCTGGCTGGCCCGCCGCCGCGGCCCCGCCACGCCCGTCACGTCCGCCGGGCCCGGGGCGCGTGACACGACCACCGCGACCACCGACCCGGCGGGCGACGCAGCGACCCCGTCCACCGGCACCCGCTGACCATGGGCGCCGGGCACGCGCACGTCCTCTACCGCGAGTCCGGCTCGCCGGTGCACCGCCTCCCGCCCGAGGTGAAGATCGCCGCGATGGTGCTGTTCACCATCGCGGTGGTGGCGACGCCCCGGGAGGCGTACTGGGCCTTCGGCGGCTACGCGCTCCTGGTCGCCGCGGTGGCCGCGCTGGCCCGGGTCGGCCCGCGCTGGCTGCTCAGCCGGGCACTGATCGAGCTGCCGTTCGTGCTGTTCGCGTTCGCGCTGCCGTTCCTCGGGGCGGGGGAGCGGGTCGAGGTAGCAGGGCTCGCCCTGTCCGTCGACGGGCTGCACGGCGCGTTCAACATCCTCGCCAAGGGCACGCTCGGCGTACTCGCGTCGCTCCTGCTGGCGGCGACCACGACGACGCGTGACCTGCTGCTCGGCCTGGACCGGCTGCGGTGCCCGCAGATCCTCACCCAGATCGCCACGTTCATGCTGCGCTACCTGGAGGTGCTCGTCGGCGAGGCCCGCCGGATGCGCGTGGCGCGGGTGTCGCGCGGCGACGACCCACGGTTCCTGTGGCAGTTGCGCGGCTTCGCGGCCGGCGTCGGCGCGCTGTTCCTGCGCGCGTTCGAGCGCGGCGAGCGGGTCTACCTGGCGATGCTCTCGCGCGGCTACACCGGCCGGATGCCGGCGGTGTGGCAGGGGGCCGGCGCGGCCACCGCCGGCCAGTGGGCGGCCGCCGCGACCGTCCCGGCGATCGCGGCCACCATCGCCGCCGTCGCGCTCGTCCTGCAATGATCGGGTACGTGCAGCAGCCGCCCTCCCTCGACGTCAACGGCGTCCGGTACGCGTACCCGGACGGTCACGTCGCCCTGCACGGCGTGGACCTGACCGTGCCGCGCGGCGATCGGGTGGCGCTGCTCGGGCCCAACGGCGCCGGCAAGACCACGCTCGTGCTGCACCTCAACGGCATCCTCACGCCGACCGAGGGCACGGTGACCGTCGGCGGCCTGACCGTCAGCCGGGACCGGGACACGCTGGCCGAGGTACGCCGCCGCGTCGGCATCGTCTTCCAGGACCCGGACGACCAGCTGTTCCTGCCCACAGTCGCCGAGGACGTGGCGTTCGGCCCGGCCAACCTGGGCCTGCGCGGGGCCGAGCTGGCCGCCCGGGTCGACGAGGCGCTCGCGGCGGTCGGCATGAGCGAGCATCGGGACCGCGCGCCGCACCACCTGTCGTTCGGGCAGCGGCGCCGGGTGGCGGTGGCGACGGTGCTGGCCATGCGCCCGGAGATCCTGGTACTGGACGAGCCGTCGTCGAACCTCGACCCGGCCGCCCGGCGGGAGCTGGCGGAGATCCTGCGCGCCCTGCCGGTGACGTTGCTCATGGTCACGCACGACCTGCCGTACGCGGCCGAGCTGTGCCCCCGCTCGGTCATCCTGGACGGCGGCCGCATCGTCGCCGACGCCCCCACCGCAGACCTCCTGTCCGACGAGG
This sequence comes from Micromonospora sp. ATLC20, assembly GCF_057196585.1. Lineage (NCBI taxonomy): Bacteria > Bacillati > Actinomycetota > Actinomycetes > Micromonosporales > Micromonosporaceae > Micromonospora > Micromonospora sp. ATLC20. Next base: position 5,939 of record NZ_JBXUOV010000188.1, on the reverse strand, counting down.
CGCTGCTGACCGCCCACCGCCTGGAGCTGCCTTACGGCTTCACCCCCCGCCCCACCTGACCCGCCCCTCCCGCCCTCCTCCGCCGCGATCTTGCACTTTCCGTCCGGGCATTCTGGACAAAAGACGCAAGCCCGGGGCGCTAACTGCAAGATCGCGCCGCCCAGGGGTGAGTGCGGCGGGAGTGGAACGTGATGGGTGTGCCGGGGGCGTTTTGGCACCCGTGGTGTTCCACTCGGGCGTGCCCGGCGCTCGCAGCGCTCGGTGATCTTGCGGTTGTGGCCCGGGAGATGTCGTGAACGCCGTGGATGCTGGGGCGGGAGGTGCGAGATCGCGGTGTCTGGGGGTGGGTGGGCGGAGGTTCCTCGTTCGGCCGGGCTGCTGTGGCGAGCGCCTCCCGTTACGTGAGATTGGTGTTCCGCGTGGTGGGAGCAGTGGAGATCTTGGTAGGAAAGGGCCCCTATGGGGGCCGTTTGGTACCAAGATCTCGCCGCGCCGCGCCGCGCCGCGGGGCGGGGCGGGCGGGGTGGGCGGGTCAGGGCGTGGGGGTTGGGTGGGGGGTGGGGCGGGCTGCTCTTGCGGCGGTGCGCAGGCGCAGCAGGCCCGCCGCCACCGCGCCGGCACCCGTCGCCAGGCCGAGCACCACCAGCACCCGCACCAGCGTGGCCGGGCCGGCGGCCGGGGGGATCGAGCGGGACAGCGCGGCCAGGTTCGTCGCCCCGGCGAACAGCGTGAGGCAGGCGCCTGCGAGCGCCAGCACGAAGTCGGCGGCCGGGCGGCGGGCCAGCGCGTACCCGCCCGCGGCGAGCGCGCCGAGCCCGGTGAGCAGCGTCCACACCTGGCCGGTGACCAGCTCGGCGAGCGTTCCGCCGACGCCGGGCGCGCCGGTGTCCAGCGCGCGGGCGACGGTGAGCGCCACCGTGGCGGCGCCGCCCAGGGCGAGCAGCGCGCCGACCGCGCGCAGCGCCCGCATCCCGGCGGCGGTGCCACCAGGTGCCAGCCCGGCCGCGCCGATCAGCAGGAAGCCCAGCGTGGCGGCAACCCACCAGGGGTACGGGTCGGGCGGCGGCACCCAGTCCAGCGTGCCGCGTACGGCTCCGGTGGTGTCACCGGCGCGCAGCGGCACCGCCCAGTCGCGTACCCGGTGTTCCCGGTCCGGGTCGGCGGCGACGGCGGCCGGCGGAGCCTCCTCCCGCCACAGCGTGCGCTGGTCGTGCCAGCGGGCGGTGGGGCCGTCGTCGATCCGCCGCCAGTCGGGCGCGGCGGCCGGGTTCGCCTCGGCCGGCAGCCGGGTCTCCCCGGCCAGCGTCCGGTTCAGGTAGGTGGAGGGGGAGCGGGTGTTCTCGTACACGCCGCCCGGGCCGATGCGCAGGTACGGCTCACCGGAGTAGCCGAGCACGGTGACCTCGGCGCCGGTGTCGTTCGTCAGCTCCAGTCGTGCGCCGGCCTCCACCATGCGCGCGGTGAGGCCGGGCCGATCCGGGTCGACGCCGCTGATCGTGGCGCGGTAGTCCGTGCCGTCGGGCGCGTCCGCGCCGTGTGCGGCGGCCGGCGCGGCGAGCGTGAGCAGCGCGGTGGCCGCGACGGCGAGCACCAGCGCGGCCCGGCGCAGGGGTGCGATCACTTGCCGGCCGCCTCCACCGCCGACTTGATCCCCTCGGGGCTGCGGTCCTGGAGCTCACTGCCGTTGACCTTGATGGTCGGGGTGCCGGTCACGCCGGCCTTGCTCGCCTCGTCGGTGACGTGCTCGGTCCACGACCGGTACGTGCCGTCGGAGACGCAGGAGGCGAACTCGTCCCGGTTCAGTCCGACGCCCGCGCCGATGTCGACGAGTTCGTCGTTGCTGAGCCCGGCGCCGCCCTCCGGCGGCTGCTTGGCGAAGAGCTGGTCGGTGAACTCGCGGAACTTGCCGCCCTGGGCGGCGCAGCCGGAGGCGGCCGAGGAGCGGGTCGAGTATTCGGTGGTGGAGAAGCGGTTCAGGAACGCCACCGGGTGGAACACCAGCTTGGCCTTGCCCTCACTGACGAGCTGGTTGAGCGTCTCGCCGTTGACCTGCTGGAACTGCTTGCAGGCCGGGCAGAGGTAGTCCTCGTACAGGTCGATGGTGACCGGTCCGGTGCCGAGCACGATGCCGGTGCCGGCGTCGTTGGCCCCGGGCGGGGCGGTGAACTCGTCGGACTTCTGGCTGGAGTAGACCGCCCAGCCGATGCCGCCGGCGATGACGAGCACCAGCACCGCGGCGATCGAGGTCCAGAGCGTCCGCTTGCGCCGCTTCTCCCGGGCGATCTGCTCGCGTACGACCCGGGCCGCGTCCTTGCGCCCCTTGCGACTACTCATCGGTGTCCTCCACGGTGTCGTCGCCCGCCAGCCACCCGTCCACGGAGAACGGGGTGCGGGGCCAGATCAGCAGGAACCCGGCGAGTACCAGGAACCCGAGGTCCCGGAGGATCTCCGGGAGGTAGCTGGGCGTCTGGCCGGCGGCGAGCTGCCCGCCGCTGCCGAAACACCCGCAGTCGATGGCCAGGCCACGGGCCCAGGCCGAGGCGATGCCGGCGATGAAGACCACGAGCAGCGCCGCTGAGACGCCGGCGCTGATCCGGGTGGCGAGCCCGGCGAGCAGCAGGACGCCCAGGGCCAGCTCGACGAACGGCAGCGCCGCGCCGATCACCGTGGCCACGTCGTACGGCATCACCTGGTACGCGTTCACGGCCCGGCCGGAGGCGGCAAGGTCGCCGGCCTTGGTGCCACCGGCGATCAGCCACACGGCGGCCAGTCCGAGGCGGGCCGCGACGCCGAGCCAGGGCCGCAGGGCCGGCCAGCGGCCCGCCCGGGGTGAGGGGGAGGGGGTCACAGTCATTCGTCGTCCGAGCGCCACGAAAGGTTCCCGCTATCCGGCCAACGTGTCGCCGACGGCGTCGACCAGTTCGTCGCGGGCGCGGGCGACCCGGGAGCGGATCGTGCCCACCGGCACCCCCTCCACGTCGGCGGCCTCGGCGTACGACAGGCCGAGCAGTTGGGTGAGCACGAACGCGGAGCGCCGCTCGGCTGGCAGCCGGCGGACCAGGTCGGTGGCGCCGAGCTGCCCGGCCGGGTCCGGGTACGGGCGGTCGGTGGCGGCCTGGGCGGCGAGCCGCGCGTCGAGCCGGCGGCGGCGTACCACTGTGCGCAGGTGGTCGGCGCAGGCCCGCCGGGCGATGCCGAGCAGCCAGGTCCGCACGCTGGAGCGCCCCTCGAAGCCGGGCAGCGCCCGGAACGCCCGCAGGTACGTCTCCTGGGTGAGGTCGTCCGCGGTGTCCGGGTCGACGAGCGCGGCGGCGAAGCGCCACACCTCGGCCTGGGTGGCCCGGACGAAGGCGGCCTGAGCGTCGCGGTCGCCGTCGCGGGCGGCCAGCGCCCAGCCGGTGGCCGCGTCCCGGGCAGCGTCGGGCGCCGACACGGGGCGGTCGGCGGCGGTGTCGCGCGGGCCGGGGATCACGTCACCCGAGGTTACGCGGCGTACCTGGAGGGGACAGGGTCCTTCGACCCATTCCGTGGTCCCGCACACGCCGGGAACTTTTCCCGCCCGCCGTCCGACTACCCTCCCATGACCTCCGAGCAGGCCCGGCGTGGCGCGCGCCGCCGTGCCGGGTGGGCGCTCGGTCACGCCCGCCCGAGACCGGCTCGCCGGACCCGCCCCGGTTCGGGAACCATGGCGGTCATGACTGCTGCCGTACGCCGCCCGTCCCGGGCCGTCGCCGCCCGCTCCGGGGCCGCCGCCGGGCTGCTGCTCCTGCTGGTGGCCCTGCTGCTCGCCCCGGCCTCCCCGGCTGCCGCCCACGCGGTGCTGGTGAGCAGCAGCCCGGCCGCCTCCGCCGTGGTGCCCGAGGCGCCCGCGCAGGTGGTGATCACGTTCAGTGAGGGCGTCCGCAAGGTGCCCGGGAAGGTCCGGGTGATCGCCCCCGACGGTTCGCGCGCCGACCGGGGCGAGCCGACGTTCCAGGGCGCCGAGGTCACCATCCCGGTGGACCCGTCCGGCGGGCGCGGCACCTACCTGGTGAGCTACCGGGTCATCTCGGCCGACAGCCACCCCGTCTCCGGCGCCTTCACCTACTCCGTCGGCGCACCGTCCGAGCCACCCACCGACAGCGGTTCGGACAACCGGGCGAACCCGGTCACCGAGAACGCGGTGAAGGTGGCGAAGTACGCCGGCTACGTCGGGTTGCTGCTGCTCGTCGGCCCGGCGCTGGTGCTCGCCGCGCTCTGGCCGCGCCGGCTGTCCCGCCGGGGTCCGGCGCGGCTGGCCTGGACCGGGCTGGGCCTGCTGGCGGTGGCCACGGTGGCGGAGGTGTGGCTGCAGGTGCCGTACGTCAACGGCGGCGGCCTGTTCGACGTGACCGGCTCCGGACTCAGTGACGTGCTCGGCAGCGCCTACGGCACCACGCACCTGGTCCGGCTGGGCCTGCTCGCGGCGGCGGCGTTCCTGCTCCGGCCGCTGTTCGCCGGCCCGATCGGCCGTACCGACGGGATCATCCTGGCGGTCCTCGGCGGCGCGGCGCTGTTCACCTGGCCGCTGGCCGGGCACGCGGCGGCCTCGCCCGCGCCCGCGGTGTCGGTGGTGGTGGACGCGGTGCACCTGGGCGGCATGGCGGTGTGGCTGGGCGGCCTGGTCATGCTCGCGGTGTTCCTGCTGCGCCGGGCCGACGAGCGCGAGCTGGACGCGATTCTGCCGATCTGGTCCCGCTGGGCCGCGCTCGCGGTGGCCGCGCTGCTGCTGGCCGGCACCGTGCAGGGCCTGATCGAGGTGGCCGGTCTGCAGGCGCTGTTCGACACCACGTACGGCCGGCTCCTGCTCGCCAAGATCGCGCTGTTCGTGCTGGTGATCGGCGTGGCCGCGTACTCCCGGGCGCTGGTGCGGCGGCGGGTCGCCGCCGGCCGGCCGGGCTCGATGCGGCGGGCCGTGGTGGCCGAGCTGGTGATCACGGCGGTGGTGCTGGGCGTGTCGGCGACGCTCGTGCAGACCACCCCGGCGCGTACCGCCGCCGCGAACGTCGCGGGCGCCGAGCAGGGCTACTTCTCGGCCACGCTGAGCAGCCCGCTCTACTCCCTGGAGGTCCAGGTGGACCCGGCCGAGACCGGCAACAACTCGATGCACCTGTACGCCTACACCAAGGACAGCCGCCCGCAGCCGGTGCAGGAGTGGAAGGTCACCGCCGCGCTGCCGTCGGCCGGCATCGAGCCGATCACCGTTCCGCTGCTGCCGCTGAGCGACAACCACGCCACCGGCGAGGTCAACCTGCCGGCCCGGGGTGACTGGCAGGTGCGCATCACCGTCCGCACGACCGACATCGACCAGGCCACGGTGACCGCCACCGTGCCGATCAAGTAACGGAAGGTCCCATCTGATGATCCGTCTCCGGCGCTCCGCGACAGTCGCCGCGCTGACCCTCACCGCCGTCGCCACGGCCGTGCTCGGCGTGGCCGGTCCGGCCGCGGCGCACGTCACGATCAACCCGGCCGAGGGTACGCAGGGCGGCTACGGCCGGTTCGCGTTCCGGGTGCCGAACGAGAGCGACACGGCGTCTACGGTCAAGGTCGAGGTGAACCTGCCGGAGAACGCCCCGATCGGCTCGGTCTCCACCATGCCGGTGGCGGGCTGGACGGTCGCGGTGGAGAAGCGCAAGGTCGACCCGCCGATCGAGGTGCACGGCAGCCAGCTCACCGAGGCGGTCTCCAAGCTGACCTTCACGGCCGCGCCGAACGGCGGCGTGAAGCCGGGCGAGTTCCAGGAGTTCCCGGTGTCGATGGGCCCGCTGCCGCAGGCCGACACGATGGTGTTCAAGGTGCTCCAGACGTACTCCGACGGCAACGTCTCCCGGTGGATCGAGGAGCCGACGCCGGGCGCGGAGGAGCCGGAGAACCCGGCGCCGGTGCTCAAGCTGGCCGCGGCGGCGCCCGCCTCGGCG
>NZ_JBXUOV010000187.1:0-11054 GCF_057196585.1 Micromonospora sp. ATLC20 | reverse complement strand
CTTCGGGGCGGGCGCGGCGGCCTTCTTGGTGGTCTTGGCGGTGGTCGCGCGGGAGGCCGGGGTGGCGGTGAGCGGGGTGGCGACGGCGGCGGCGGTGGCCGCGGCGGAGGCGGTGAGGAAGGTACGCCGGCTGGACCTCGTGGGCCGACCCTCGGCGGTCTCGTGGTTTCCCATCCCGGCATCCTCGCGCCGATCACGAGGAATGTCCATATAGCCGCTGATGGATGGATCATGGGCACGTTTGTCGCAGGTCTGCCCGGGAACGGCAGCAGGCATGACGAAACCACGTGTGGTGATCGTGGGGGCCGGGTTCGCCGGGTACCACGCGGCCAAGACGTTGCGCCGGCTGGCCCGCGACCGGGCCGAGATCGTCCTGCTGAACACGACCGACTACTTCCTCTACCTGCCGCTGCTGCCCGAGGTGGCGGCCGGCGTGGTGGAGCCGACCCGGATCGCCGTGCCGCTCGCCGGCACGCTCGACGGCGTCCGCGTGGTGGTCGGCGAGGCGGACCGGGTCGACCTGCAGAACCGGTGGGTCGGCTACCGCTCGATCGAGGGCGACCACGGGCAGCTCGCGTACGACCGCCTCGTGCTCAGCGTCGGCAGCGTCAACAAGCTGCTGCCGATCCCCGGTGTCACCGAGTACGCCCACGGCTTCCGCGGCCTGCCCGAGGCGCTGTTCCTGCACGACCACGTGGTCCGGCAGGTCGAGCTGGCCGAGCTGACCGAGGACCCGGCCGAGCAGCGGGCCCGCGCCACGTTCGTGGTGGTCGGCGCCGGCTACACCGGCACCGAGGTGGCCGCGCACGGGCAGCTGTTCACCGACCGGCTGATGGCCCAGCGTCCGCACCTGAAGGTCCGGCCGCGCTGGATGCTGCTGGACGTGGCGCCCCGGGTGCTGCCCGAACTGGACCGGCGGATGTCGGTCACCGCCGACCGGGTGCTGCGCAGACGCGGCGTGGACGTGCGGATGGGCACCTCGGTCGCCGAGGCCACCCCGGACGGGGTGATGCTCACCGACGGCGAGTACGTCCCGACGTGCAGCCTCATCTGGTGCGTCGGCGTACGCCCCGACCCGTTCGTGGCCGAACTGGGGCTGCGCACCGAGAAGGGCCGGCTGGTGGTCGACGAGTTCCTCAACGTCCCCGGCTACCCGGAGGTGTTCGCCTGCGGCGACGCCGCCGCCGTGCCCGACCCGACCCGCCCCGGGCAGGTGTGCGCGATGACCGCGCAGCACGCCCAGCGGCAGGGCAAGCTGGCCGCGCACAACATCGCCGCGTCCTACGGGCAGGGCGTGCGCAAGTCGTACAAGCACCACGACCTGGGCTGGGTGGTGGACCTGGGCGGCAAGGACGCGGCGGCGAACCCGCTGAAGGTGCCGCTCGCAGGGCTGCCCGCGAAGGCCGTCACCCGCGGCTACCACCTGCTCGCCATGCCCGGTAACCGTCCCCGGGTCGCGGCGGACTGGGCGCTCGACGCGACGCTGCCCCGGCCCGCCGTGCAGCTCGGACTGGTCCCGGCGAACGCGGTGCCGCTGGAGAGCGAGTCACCGGAGCTGACCCGCCGCCGCTGAACCGCGCACGCACCCGCCGGCCGGCCCTCACCCGCCGGCCGGCGGCCGTTCCGGCTCTCCCACGTCGGCCGGGCCCGTGTCGGGCGGACCCGCCGGATCGCCGTCGGCGGGCTGGGGCAGCGCCTGCCGCCCGGCCGGCGCGAACTCGCGCAGCAGCACCTGCACGATGCCGGCGGCCGGGATCGCCAGCAGCGCCCCCACCAGCCCGGCCAGCTCGACCGACAGCAGCACGCTGACCAGCACCGTCAACGGGTTCAATCGCACCGCGCGGCCCATGATGACCGGTTGCAACAGGTGGTTCTCCACCTGCTGGTAGACCACGAAGAAGACAAGCACCACGAGGCCGGCGGTGGGGGAGTGCAGGAACGCCGCGCCGGCCGCGGCGAGCGCGCCGAGCGTGGCGCCGACGAGCGGGATCAGGTCGAACACGGCGACCGTCAGCGCGATCACCGCGGCGAACGGCACACCGAGCAGGAACAGCACGACGAACGTCAGACCGCCGCAGATCACGCTGATCAGCAGGTTGCCGCTCAGGTAGCCGGTGACGATCCGGGACGAGTCACGCCCGATGCGCCGCAACCGCGCCGCCGCGCCGTCGCCGGTGAGCCGCAGCGTGGCGGCCACGATCTTCGGCGCCTCCAGGACCATCAGGTACGCCAGCACCACCACGGTGACCAGCGCGGCGACCGCCTGGGCCACGCTGCGGACCACCCCGACGGTCGGGTCGCCGAGCCGGGCGCCGTACCGGCGCAGCTGCCCGGGTTCGGCGTACCGGAGCAGGTGGAAGCGGTCCAGCAGCCGCCCGAGCGGCCCCTGCCCGGCCTGCGCCTCGCGTACGAGGTCCGGCGCCCGGTCGGCGAACCGGCCCACCTCGTCCACCAGCGGCACCACGATCAGCGCGCCGACGGCGGCGAACAGCGCGAACGCGGCCAGGAACACCAGCAGCGTGGCGAGCGCACGCCGGTGTACCCGGCGTTCGAGACGGTCCACGAGCGGTTTGAGGGCGACCGCGAAGAACACCGCCACCAGCCCCCACACCAGCACCCGCCGGGTGGCCCAGACCAGCGCCAGCCCGACCCCGGTGGCGAGGACCAGACCGATCACGATCAGCGTCCGGCGCGCGATGGACCGATCGTCGGCGGCGCTCATCCGGCGCGGCTACCCGCGCTGCGGGTACGAAAACCCGGCTCAGCCCAGATCGGCGTCGGTGACCGGGTGGGCGCCCGCGGCGAACGCGTCGAGCGTCGCGCCGTGCAACACCGTTCCGGGCACCGGGTCGGCGGCGACGCGGGTGGCGAGCCGGATCACCGGGATCCGGCCCGCCGTGGGCGTGGCGGCGAGCACCACGTTGCCGTAGCGGCGTCCGCGCAGCATCCGCCGGTCGGCGACCAGGCAGACGTCGGCGAACACGGCACGCAGCGTGGCCACCTGTGACCGGGTGTGCGCCAGCGGCGGCAGATCGGTGAGGTTGATCAGGTAGAGGCCGTCCGGGCGCAGCACCCGGGCCACCTGCGCGGCGAACTCGACCGCCGCCACCTGCGGCGGCATCCGGGCCGCCCGGTACACGTCGGCCACCACCACGTCGTACGCCCCGGACGGCTCCTCGGCGACCGCCTCCCGGGCGTCGCCGAGCGCGACCACCACCTCCGGCGGCAGCCGCGGCAGCTTCCGCCGGACCAATTCGACCACCCCCGGATCGCGCTCGATCACCCGCTGCGCCGAACCGGGCCGGGTGCTCGCGAGCCAGCGCGGCAGCGTGAGCGCGCCGCCGCCGAGGTGCAGGGCGGTCAGCGCCGTGCCGCGCGGTGCGGCGAGGTCGATCGCGGCGGCGATCCGCCGCACGTACTCGAAGTGCAGGTACCGGGCGTCGGCCACGTCCACGTACGACTGCTCGACCCCGTCGGCCAGCAGCGTGCGCCCGGACGGGCGGGCCGGGTCCACCACGATCTCCAGGGTCTCGGTGTCGTCGTGATCCACGGCGGGACACGGTACCGCGCGGTCGCGGGCGGCCCCGGCCCGCGTGGGACCGGGGCCGCTCCGCCGCCGGGTCAGCCGGCCGCCATCCCGGCGCCGGCCTCGTCGACCGCCGCGTCCACCCGGTGCGCGAGGTCCACGTCCGCCGCCGTCACGCCGTCGACCTGCTGGGTCCGGACCGTCAGCACGGCGTTGTCCGGGTCCGGACGCCCGATCTGCGGCGACCGTCCGACGTCGGACTTGAGCCGGTCCAGCCGGTCGAGGACCCGGTCCAGGTTGCCGCCGGGCAGCTCGATCGTGCGCACGAGCGAGCGCCTGTCGCTGGACCAGTAGGGCAGCGTCGCGAGCGCGTCGCGCAGCTCCGCCTCGGTCAGCGGCGCGGTGGCCGAGGACGCGCCCACCAGGCCGCCGCCGAAGTCGGTCGGCCCGAGCAGGTCACGCAACTCGTCGGGTACGCGCAGCGACTCGACCAGTTCCGCGTCGGCCTCGGCGAGCGCGGCGAGCGTCGCCTCGGCCTGGTAGCGGGCCTGCTCCGGGGTGAGGCGGCTGTACCGGCCGACCTCGGCCAGGAAGCCGGGCAGGTCGGTGCGGCGTTCCATGCCGTACACCGGCACCACGTCGTGCAGGGTCATCGGCACCGCCTCCAGCAGCCGCTCCCGTGCCGCCTCGTCCAGTGCCTGGGCCAGGGCCAGCACGGTGCCCTCCGCCGCGACCTTGGCCGTGGTGAAGTCCACCCCGGCGCGCCGGCTCACGTCGTCGACGAGATCCCGGTAAGCCATCGAGACCCCGGGTGACGGCGTCGGGTCCGGCAGCGGGCGCTGCTGCTCCGCGACGGCGACCGGCGGCGGCGCGGGACCACCCCGGGTGGTGTCCGGCTTGTGCCGTCCGGCCGGCGGCGGGCCGGACCGGTCGTGCTGGTCCAGCGAGGTGACCTGCTTGGACGCGCTCAGGCTGGCGCCGGTCTGGCTCGGCCGCAGCCCTCGTTCGCGGGCCTCGCGGGCCAGGGCCCGGCGGCGCTGGTTGTCGCCCTCCATCTGCTTGCGCATCGTCGCACCTCGTTCCTGGGTCGGTTGCGCTTGCGCCGACCGCGTTCCCGGCGCTGGCGGGAAGGTAACGGCGGACCGCCGGGGCGGACGCTTCACTCGCTGCGGGTGAGGAGCGCTCACCCCGGCGGGCGGCAGGCTCGGACGGACCGGACAACTTCCGACGCACGCGGAAGGGCAGGTCGACATGAAACGGATCGTGGAGATCGTCCCCGCCCGTCCCGGCTGGTACGCCCGTTGGCGCATCGGCCCGGACGACACCCGCTCCTACCCGGTGACCCTGTGGGCGCTGCTGGAACACCACGACGGCAGCGGACGCGAGGTGGTCGGTGTCGACTGTGTCGGGCAGTGGCCCGGCGCGGACGACGACGACATGAGTGGGGACTTCGTCCGTTATCTGTTCCAGACGCCTGATTCCGGCGTGCCCGAGGACGTCGAGCCTCCGCTCGCGGGGCAGTCGCGCGACGAGACGCGGCACCGGCAGGCCGAGCCCGCCGCCTGAGCCATCCTCCCGGCCCCCGGCCCCTGGTCCCAGGGTCGGGGGCCACCCCTGTCCGCCCGTCGCTCAGCCGCTCGACGGGTCGAACCGGGCAGGGTCAGCCGACCTCGCGGACGCCGCCGGTCAGGTCGCGCGGCGGGGCGGCCAGCAGTTCGGCCAGGCCGGTGCGGTCCAGCAGGTGCCTGATCTGCGGGTTCAGGTTGAACAGGCGGATCGCCCCGGTGCCGGCCCGGTGGATCACCACGAGCGCGCTCAGGCCGGAGGAGTCGCAGAGGTTCACCCCGGCGAAGTCGATTTCCAGCTCCTGGTGACCGTCGCGGCGCAGGTCGGCCACGGCGTCGACGAGTTCCGGCGCGGTGTCGAAGTCCAGCTCTCCGGCCAGCCGCACCCGGGTGGAACCGGCGTCGAGCCGGTCCACCTCGATGGTCAACATCTGGGAGGGCACGTTCCCATGTTCCCAGCCGGGCCCGGCCGGGAAACCCCCGGGGTCACGCGGACGCGGCCGAACCCGGCGCGGCGAGGCCCGGCGCGTCGTCGACCGGCGAGCGGTCGAGCAGACCGGTGACGCCGGTCAGGTCGAGGATGGTCTCCAGGAACCGGGGGACCGACCGCAGCTCGATGGTGGTGCCCGCGTGCTGGCCCTCCCGCCAGGCGTGCACGATCACGGACAGGCCGGTGCTGTCCATGAACTGCAGGTCGCCGAAGTCGAACACGAGCGTCACCGGACGCGCGGCGAGCAGCCGGTCGATCTCGGCGCGCAGCGGGGTCGCCGTGGCGTACGCCAGGTCGCCGCCGACGACCACCACCGGAACGGCCGGGTCGGAACGATCCACGGAGATGCTCAGCGGGCTCGCCTCGGGCCTTCTCCGTTGAGGAACCACGTCACGCCTTTCCGCGGGGCTGCCGGCCGGGACCGGGATGACAGGATCGTAACAACAGCGGCATCACCTCGCTGGACGCGCGAGCGGGCCTGGCAGCGCCGTGGGGTGGCGGTCCCGGCATACCGGCGTAGGGTGGGCGGGGAGACGTGACCACAGGCGCCGGGTCCGGCGCCCCCGGGTGTCGACGAGGAGAGTGGGGCTCAGCTGGTGACTGCTGCCGACGTCAGGGGTGCCGACCCGGGCGACGGACGGATCTCCACGCCGAGCGCCGCAAGGGCTCCGGCGTGGTCCGCCGCCGCGCCCGCGCCGTCCGCCCTGCCGCCGCTGGCCGCCGACCGCGACCTCACCGTCCCGAACTGGTCCGAGGTGGTCGAGCACTTCCGTGAGGGCCTGGTCGTCTGCGACGCCGACGGTGTCGTCCAGCACGTGAGCCCGGTCGCGGAGCGCCTGATCCCCGAGGTGACGCCCGGCGAGCTGCTGGCCGCCGCCGGTCCGGCCCCGCTGCGTGGCGACGGGCCGGCCGAGTTCACCCACCACGGGCGGCGGCTGCGCGTACGCCCGGTCGCACTGTCCCACCGCCGGCGCTGCTGGTACGTCGACGACGTCACCGAGATCGTCAGCCGGGCCGACGCGCTGCTGGCCGAGCGGGCCCGCTCGGCGTTCCTCGCCGTGGTCGGCGAGAAGCTCGGCAACCCGCTGCACCCGGACCGGGCCGCCGCCGCGGTGGTGCGCCTGGCCGTGCCCACGGCGGCCGACGTGGCGGTCCTGGTCCTCGCCCCCCGCTCCGGCCGGGCCCGCTGGTGGCGGGCGGTACGCGCCGACGACCGGCCGCCGGTGGTGGACAGCGGGGTGCTGCCCGCCACGGCGCTTCCCGCGGCGATCGAGGCCGGCCTGGCCGGCACCGAGCCGCACGAGCTGGACTGGCTGGTCGAGCAGGCCGCCGACGCGGGTTGGCTGCCCGGCCTGGACACCTCCGGCGCCACCGCGCGGGTGGTGCCGCTGCCCGGCCGGGAGGCGCCCGCGGGCGCGCTGCTGGTGGCCCGGCGCGCCGACCGCTGGTACGACGAGGCCGACGTGGACCTGGTCCGCGCGTTCGCGGCCCGGGCCGGTGCGGCGCTGACCACCGCCATGCTCTACCGCGACCAGGCCGAGGTCGCCGACACGTTGCAGGCCAGCCTGCTGCCGGTCGAGCCGGCCGCCGCGACGGGCGTGCAGTGGGGCACCGCGTACCGGCCGGCGCAGGCCGGGCTGCGCATCGGCGGTGACTTCTACGGCTCGCACCGGCTCGCCGACGGCGGCTCGGTCTTCTTCCTCGGTGACGTGTCCGGCAAGGGCGTGGAGGCGGCCGTGTTCACCGGCCAGCTGCGCCAGTGCCTGCAGGCGCTGCACCGGGTCGAGACGCAGCCGGGGCGGCTGCTGAAGCTGCTCAACGACGCGTTGCTGGAGACCACGCAGGCGCACGGGCAGGGCCGGTTCGCCACCCTGGTGCTCGGCGTGGCCCGGCCGCACCGCGACGGCGGCCTGACGCTGACCCTGGCCGGCGGCGGGCACCTGCCGCCGCTGGTGCTGCGGGAGTCCGGCGAGGTCGAGGTGGTGCCGCTGCGCGGCATGCTGATCGGCGTGGTGCCCGATCCCCGCATCGGCGAGGTGACCGTGCACCTGGCGCCGGGGGAGACCTGCCTGTTCTACAGCGACGGGGTGACCGAGGCGCGCGGCGGCCGGCGCGGCGACGAGCAGTTCGGCCCCGAGCGGCTGCTCCACGCGGTGACCGGCTGCCACCGGATGCCCGCGCCGGCCCTCGCCGAGCGGGTCGAGCAGGTGACCTGCGACTGGCTCGCGCACGGCGACCACGACGACATCGCGGTGCTGGCGCTGCGCGCCACCGGGCCGGCCGGGCGGGTGCCGCGGCACCTGCACGCGGTGCCGGACCCGGCCGTGACCGAACCGACGAGGGAGTTGTCCGCGTGACCGTGCCGACCGTCGAGGCCGACCCGGGCCAGGCCTTCCCCCGCTACCTGGAGTGCCTGGCCGACGCCGACGAGTCCGCCGCCGTGGCGGTGGCCCGAGGGCTGCTGGAAGCGGGTGTGCCGGCCGAGCGGGTGCTGCTGGACCTGGTCGCACCGGCCCAGGCCGAGGTGGGTGAACGCTGGGCCCGCAACGAGTGGAGCGTCGCCCAGGAGCACGCCGCCACCCACATCAGCGAGCGGGTGGTGGCGGCGGTGGCCGCGTACGCCGATCCCCGCCCGACCCGCGGGCGGATCGTGATGGCCTGCATGGACGGCGAGTGGCACGCGCTGCCGGCCCGGCTGGTGGCCGAGGTGCTGCGGCTGCGCGGCTGGCAGGTGGTGTTCCTCGGCGCCAGCGTCCCGGCCGCGCATCTGGTGTCCTACCTGCACCGCTACGACGCGGAGGCGGTGGCGTTGGCCTGCGCGCTGCCGATGCGGCTGCCGCACGCGCACCGGATGGTGGAGGCGTGCCGCCGCTCCGACGTGCCGGTGGTGGTCGGTGGCCGGGGCTTCGGCGACGACGGCCGCTGGGCCCGCGTCCTCGGCGTGCCGTGGGCGCCCGACGCGCCGGCCGCGGCGGACCTGGTGGCCGACGAGCGGGTGTTGCGCGAGACGCCGCCCGCGCGGCTGGACCACCTGGCCGACGACGAGTACGCCAGCCTGGTCAAGCGGCGCGGCGAGCTGATCGACAGCGCCCTGGCCGATCTGCGGGAGCGGGTGCCGTCGACCGCGGACTACACGCCCACGCAGCTCGACTCCACGATCAGCGACCTCGGCTACATCGTGGACTTCCTGGCCGCCGCGCTCTACGTGGACGACGCGACGCTGTTCACCGGGTTCGTCGAGTGGCTGGTGGAGATCCTGGTCAGCCGCGGGGTGCCGGCGGGCGCGGTCGGGCTGACGCTGGAGCACTATGGACAGCAGCTGCGCGACTTCCCGCGCGCGGCCGCCTTCCTCGACCGGGGGAGGGTCCTGGTGGGCGGGTTGTCGGCGGCGGGCCGCTGAGGGGCGGCGGGGCGGCCGTCGCATATACTTGCACCACTGCAAGGATTCGCCTGCGGTGGGAGCGAGAGGGGCCACGGTGACGTTCACCGTCACGTACGCCCAGCGGGACGGGGGCGGCGCCCACCTCCGGCTGGCCGGCGAGCTCGACCTCGGCACGGCCGGAGAGCTGAACTCGGCGATCGACCGGCTGATCGCCGAGGGGCACCGTGAGCTGCTGCTCGATCTCACCGACCTGACGTTCTGCGACTCCACCGGCATCGCGGCGTTCGTCCGGGGGGACAACATCGTCGCCGCCGACGGCGGCTGGCTGCGGCTCACCGGGGCGACCGGGCGGGTCGCCCGGGTGCTCCAGGTGACCGGGCTGGCCGAGGTGCTCCACCACGACCGCGACACCGTCGACCCGACCGCGCCGGCCGCCTCCTGATCCGATACATTTCCCCGCCAGCAGCCGGCCGTGCGGCCGGACGCCCTCCTCACCGAGAAACAGGTAACCCCATGGGTCAGACCAGTCCCAGCCCCGTTCGCATCCTGGTGGTGGACGACGACCCGGGTGACGTCCTGATGATCGAGGAAGCGCTCGCCGACTCCGACGTCGACAAGGTCATCGACGTGGTCGCCGACGGCCAGGAGGCGATGGAGTTCCTCCGCCGCGAGGGCCGGCACACCGAGGCGCAGCGCCCGGACGTGATCCTGCTCGACCTGAACATGCCCCGGATGGACGGGCGGCAGGTGCTCGGCGAGGTCAAGGGTGACGAGAGCCTGCGGACCATCCCGATCGTCGTGCTCACCACCTCCAACGCCGACACCGACGTGGTCAGCAGCTACACGCTGCAGGCCAACGCGTACGTGACGAAGCCGATCGACCTGGACGCCTTCAACGACGTGGTGCGCCGGATCGACGAGTTCTTCGGACGGGTGGTCGTGCTCCCGAAGCACCAGTAGGGGCGGGAAGTCCGGGCCCCCGCATCCTGCACATTTTGTGGGAACGGCCACGCCCGGGAGCGCCCGGACCGCAGGATCGGCTGGTGGGGACGCACACCGGCTGCCTGGGGGGCGACGCATGAGGTTCTCGGTGGTGGAGACCGGCTACGACAGGCGTCAGGTGGACGCCTGCCTGGACGAGCTGAGCCTGCGGCTCGGGCGGCTGGCGGCGCGTGCGGAGGGCGCCGCCGGGGCCGGCCGGGAGTGGGACCAGATCCGGTCGGACGCCCTGCACCTGTGCGACTTCCTGCATCGCCGTACCGCCCCGGTCGAGGGCGGCACGTCCCGCCCGCCGGCGGCCGAACGCGAGGCCGCCGAGCTGCTGGCGCAGGCCCGCGCCGAACTGGAGGCCGCCCGCGAGGAGGCCCGCCGGTTGCGGGAGGAGGCGTACGCCGAGGCCGTGCGGGCCCGCCGCGAGTTCGAGGCGGCCCTGCTGGCCCGCCGGCGCCGGGAGTCCCGGGTCGACGAGATCCTGGCCGGCGCGCGGGGCGATCGGGTGGCGGTGGACACCCCCACCGCCGCGGCGGGCGTGCGCCCCGGTGGCGGCGGGCGCAGCGCCGCCTGACCCGCGCCGGTCAGACCAGCGCCGCCACCACGGTCGTGGCGCGCTTCTCGTGCCGGGCGTACGCGTCGGGGTAGGCGGACACCTGCACCGCCTGGGCCGCGGCGGTGACGCTCATGTCCGCCCAGCCGGGTACCTCGCGCAGCGCGGCGTAGAAGGCCCGGGCCGCGTACGCGGGCCGCATGAGCTGGGCGACGGTGCCCCAGCCGCTGCTGGGCCGCTGCTGGAACAGCCCGACCGAGTCGTGGTCGGAGCCGCTGCCCTGGTGCGGATGGTCGAACGACTCGGGCAGCACGTCGCTGGCCAGGTTGTAGAGGTCGCTCTCCTGCATGGCGGTGGCGACGGCGACGACCAGGGCCCGGCGGGGCATCTTCATCTCCCGCCCCACGTCGACGATGGCCTTGGCGTTGTCCATCTGCCGCTGGTCCAGGCCGGCGACCGGCCGGGGGCGCTTGGGCGGCGCAGGCTTGCGCGGCGGCTTCTTCGTCGCCGGGGTGGCGCTGGGCGTGGGGGCGGGCGGCGGCAGGGCC